>JBKPIZ010000025.1:0-14014 GCA_046730495.1 Pseudomonadota bacterium | reverse complement strand
TGACACGAGAACCCGGCGGCTCGCCGGGAGCAGAGATCATCCGCCATGTATTGCTGACGGGCGCGGCAAAGCCGCTCGGCGCGGATGTCGAAGCCATGCTGTTTGCGGCCGCGCGTGACGATCACGTGCAGTGCACGATTTTGCCGGCGCTGCGATCTGGCAAATGGGTTGTTTGCGACCGGTTTGCGGATTCGACGCGCGTTTACCAGGGCATTCTCGGTCAGGTCGATCAGAAACTGATCAACGTGCTTGAACGCGTCTCGGTGGGCGAGCTTGCTGCCGATCTGACAGTGATACTCGACCTGCCAGTTCAAGTCGGCCTGGAGCGAGCCAAGCACCGCCGCGGCACCGCGCAGGCTGACCGGTTTGAAGGGGAGGGCGCCGAGTTCCACGAAAAGCTGCGTGTGGCGTATCTCGCCATTGCGGCGCGCGAGCCGGATCGCTGCGTGGTGATCGACGCCAGCGCCTCCAAAGACGCCGTCGCTGACGCGATTTGGCAAGCGGTGCAGTCACGGCTGGAGCCGGCCGCCGCGCGGCGACTTGACGAGCCCGCAACGGCGAAGGTCTAGCTGGGCGGAAGACTATGGCCCAGCAGGACGACGATAGCGACCAACCCCCGCACCCGCGCGAGACTGCGGCGCTGTTCGGTCACACGGCAACCGAAGCGGCGTTGCTTGCCGCCTATCGCGCGGGCCGTATGCCACACGGTATCCTCATTGCCGGGCCGAAAGGAATCGGTAAGGCCACGTTTGCTTTTCGTATTGCGCGCTTCGTTCTGAGCTATCCCGATCCCACCGCGAAGGTTGTGCGAGACGCGGTCTCGCTCCAGGTTGATCCCGCAAGTCCGGTGGCCCGGCGCATCGCCGCACAGGCGCAGCCGGATCTTCTCGTCATCGAACGGACAGTCAACGAGCGCGGTGTGCTGCGAAACCAGATCGCGGTGGACGATATCCGCCGCACGGTGCCGTTTTTCGGTTCGACCGCGGGGGAGGGAGGTTGGCGAATCGCCATCATCGATGCCGTCGATGATCTCAACCGCTCGGGCGCCAATGCGCTTTTGAAGGTGCTCGAGGAGCCGCCCAAGCGCGGGCTGCTCTTGCTCATTGCGCATTCCACTGCGCGCGTACCGCCGACCCTACGGTCGCGTTGCCGCATCATTTCGCTTCGTCCCTTGGTGCAGGAGGACGTCGCCGCCGCCCTCGCCGCTGCAGCGGGTATTGAGCCCGACGATCCGGAGATTGCGGCGGCTACTGCCGGTGCCGATGGCTCAGTGGCTCGTGCGCTGACTTTGCTCGACGAGAACGCTTTGCTCCTTCGTCAGCGTGCGCTCGATCTCTTGGCGCGCCTGCCGGTAGTCGACCCCACCGAGTTGCATGCGCTGGGGGACGCATTGGCCGGAACCGCTCCGCAGCCGCTTGCGGCGTTTCTCGACACCGTCAATGCCTGGCTCGCGCATCGGCTTGACGGCGGCCGCGGTGACCTGGCGCGCCTTAACCGCCTCGCCGAGGCCTCCGAGCATATCAATGCCGCAGCGCGCGACGCGGAGACCTATAATCTCGAGCGCAAGCCCTTAGTCTTCAATGTTTTCGACCTGCTTGCCGAGGCCACGCGCGGTTGATAACCAACCCTCATGACGAAGCAGCCGGCCGGCAAGCCGTATTACATCACCACCGCGATCGCCTATCCGAATGGCGCACCGCATATCGGGCACGCCTATGAGGCGATCGCCACCGACGCTATCGCACGATTCATGCGGCTCGACGGCCGCGACGTCTTCTTTCTCACCGGCACCGACGAGCACGGCATCAAAATGCTGCAGACCGCGGCCAAGGAAAATCTGACGCCGCGGCAATTGATCGAACGCAACGTGCCGCGGTTTCAGGCCATGGTGAAGAAGTTTAACTGCTCGAACGATGACTTCATCCGCACTACGGAAGCGCGCCATTACCGCTCGTCGGAAGCGATCTGGGAGCGCATGGAAGCTGCCGGCGACATTTATCTTGCTAAATATTCGGGCTGGTATTCGGTGCGTGACGAGGCTTATTACGACGAAAGCGAGACCCGGCTCGACGACAAAGGCCAGCGGCTCGGACCCAACGGCACGCCGGTCGAATGGGTGGAAGAGGAGAGTTATTTTTTCCGGCTTTCCAAATATGCGGACAAGCTGCTCGATCTGTACCGCCGCGTTCCGGACTTCGTCCTGCCGCGGGAGCGGCTCAATGAAGTCGCGAGTTTCGTCCGCGGCGGGCTAAACGACCTTTCGCTGTCGCGCACCACATTCGACTGGGGCATAAAAGTTCCGGCCAATCCGAAGCACATCATGTATGTGTGGGTCGACGCGCTGACGAATTATATCACCGCGGTCGGCTTTCCCGATACCGAAAGCGAAAAATTCAAAAAGTATTGGCCGGCCGATCTGCATGTGATCGGCAAGGATATCGTGCGCTTTCACGCGGTGTACTGGCCGGTTTTTCTGATGTCGGCGGGCATCGACGTGCCGCGGCGCATCTTCTCGCACGGTTTTCTATTCAACCGCGGCGAGAAAATGTCGAAGTCGGTCGGCAATGTCATCGATCCTTTTGCGTTGGCCGATGCTTACGGTGTCGACCCATTACGCTATTTCCTGTTGCGCGAAGTGCCGTTCGGCCAAGACGGCAATTACAGCCACGAGGCGATCGTGGCGCGCATCAATGCCGATCTCGCCAACGATCTCGGCAATCTGGCGCAGCGCTCACTGTCGATGGTGGCGCGCAGCCTCGGCGGCGCACTGCCGAAGCCCGGTGCATTTGCGCCCAGCGACCAAACGCTGCTTGCCGCCGCTGATGCCTTACTTGGCAAGTCGCGCGAGGCGATGACGACGCAGCAACTGCACCAGGTGCTCAATGCTATTTGGGCGGTCGTGGCGGAGGCGAACCGCTATTTTGCCAACGAAGCGCCCTGGGCGCTCGCCAAGACCGATCCGCAGCGCCAAGGCACCGTGCTCTATGTGACGGCGGAGGTGTTGCGCCAGGTGTCGATCTTGATCCAGCCGTTCATGCCGACTGCAGCGGGCAAGTTGCTTGATCTTTTGGCAGTTCCGCAAGGTGAGCGGCGTTTTGCGGATCTCGGCGGGGAGCGCCGCATCGCAGCGGGCGCAAAGCTTCCTGCGCCGACCCCCGTTTTTCCACGGTATGTCGAATCCGCAGGCGACGCGGCGCAATAGAACGCAAATGCTGATCGACAGCCATTGCCACCTCGATTTTCCCGACTTCGCCGACGAGCTCGATGCGGTGGTAGCACGCGCCCGCGCCGCCGGAATTGATCGCATCGTCACCATCTCCACGCGCGTGCGACGGCAAGCAGCACTGCTCGCGATAGCGGAGCGTTTTCCGGAGGTTTATTGCTCGATCGGCACGCATCCGCATTACGCGCATGAAGAGGCGGACATCAGCCCGGCCGAACTCGTAGCCGCCACCCGCAATGAAAAAGTCGTGGCGATCGGCGAAGCCGGGCTCGATTATCATTACAACAATTCGCCGCGCGAGGCGCAGGAGCGAGGATTTCGCACGCATATTGCCGCAGCGCGCGAAACAGGTCTGCCGCTTGTCATCCATTCGCGCGAGGCCGACGACGACACCGCGCGCATTCTGGAAGAAGAAATGGGGAAGGGCCGGTTTGTCGCCGTGCTCCATTGTTTTACTGGCGGACGCGACCTCGCCCGTCGCGCCATGGCGCTGGGTCACTTTATTTCGTTCACGGGCATCCTGACCTTCAAGAACTCGGAGAAGTTACGGTCAATCGCAGCGGAGCTGCCGGCAGACCGCATCTTGGTCGAGACCGATGCGCCCTATTTGGCGCCTGGAAAATATCGCGGCAAACGCAATGAGCCCGCCTTTGTGGTCGAGACCGCAAAAGTGCTCGCCGATGTCCGCGGCGTTTCTTTCGATACGTTCGCCAAAGAGAGCACGGCCAATTTCTATCGCCTGTTCGCCAAGGTGCCGTCCGCGGCGCTCGTGGAATCGGCAGCGAGACAGCAAGCGCCGGCGGCGTCTCAATGACGCTGAATTTTACGATTCTCGGCTGTGGTTCTTCGGGTGGCGTGCCGCGCCCGGCTTTGGGCTGGGGCCATTGCGATCCGAACAATCCCAAAAACCGGCGGCGGCGGACATCGCTGTTGGTCGAGCGGCGCGCGGCCGACGGCGTTACCCGCGTACTTGTCGACACCTCGCCAGATTTGCGCGAGCAGCTCTTAGATGCCGACGTCGATTGGCTCGATGGCGTGTTCTACACACACGAACACGCCGACCACACTCACGGCATCGACGATCTGCGCTCGCTGTTCATCAAGCGCCGCCAGCGCCTCGACGTTTACCTCGACGAAAGCACCGCTGCGATGATGCGCAGCAGGTTCGCCTATTGCTTCGAATCGCCCCCGGGAAGCGGCTATCCGCCAATCGTGACTGAACACCGCCTGACCGCCGGAATGCCGGTGACCGTAACCGGGAAGGGCGGGCCGATCTCGGTGCTGCCTTTCTTGCAGGAGCATGGCGACATTAATTCGCTAGGGTTCCGGTTCGCAGGGCTCGCTTATTCCTGCGACCTCAGCGGCATTCCGGGATCGAGCCTAGAGGTGTTGGGCGCACTTGACGTCTGGATCGTCGACGCCCTTCGCTACACCCCGCATCCAAGCCATTTTTCCGTCGAAGACGCGCTGCGCTGGATCGAGCGCATCAAACCGCAGCGTGCCGTCCTTACCAATCTCCACGCCGATCTCGATTACGACATGCTCCGCGGCAAGCTGCCGGTCAATGTCGTGCCGGCATTTGACGGCATGAGGCTGACTATTGCCCAAACCCCATAAATCTTAGCCAATTGGCATCTGTTCCATAATATCTCTTATGCGCATTGGCTATTCGCATGTGAACTTCACAAGGCCGCATAACGCCCCGCTCGCAATCACCAAACCCCCGGCACCAACCGCCAGCGGACGCGGCGCGCATAGTCGGCATAACCGTCCAGTCCGGTCTGCAGCACGCGATCCTCGTTGATCACGCGATAAAGGAGGAATGGCACCGTAATAGCGATGAGGAACGCGGCCGCGAGCCATGAGCCGAGCGCGACGCCGCTGGCCGCCAAAATCAAGATGCCGGCGCTGTAGCCGGGATGCCGAACAAAAGCGTATGGGCCACTCGTAACCACATCTTGTCCCCGATCGGAGTGGAGGCGCACCACCGAGGAGACAAAGCGGTTCACCATCATCGCCCAGAACACCAGCGCATAGGCCGCAACGATGGTGAAGAGCCCGAGTATTTGCAGCCACAAGGGCACGTTGTCGCTCCAATGCAAGCGGCCCCGATCAAGCCCCGCGATGATCCAATGTGTGAGCAGGACGACGTTGAGAAGACGGAGCCCAAGCGGCGTCGGTCTGCCGCCCGGCCGCATGCGTTCCTGGAGAAGTCCGCGATCAAGCAGCGCGAAAGCAGCGACGAATACCGCGACGAGGATCGCCCAATAAACCCAAAAGGTCGGTAGAGCGAGGCGGCCGGCCGAACCGAACAGGGCGGCGGCCGCTGCAATCAACAGGATAGTTGCGCGAAGATAGGCCGAAACTGGCATGGTGCCGCTCGCGGGGATTTTTCAACTCTGGTAGCGTCCGCGCACCTTTCGATCGATAGCGTAATCGCGAGGACTGTATCAGGAATTTGAGCGATGGACCCTTCACGCGACATCGGGCGCCTGCTTGAGATCATGGCGGCGCTACGCACACCGGAAACCGGCTGTCCATGGGATTTGGCGCAGAATTTTTCGACGATCGCGCCTTACACCCTGGAAGAAGCCTATGAAGTTGCCGACGCGATTGCACGCGACGATCTCGCTGATCTCAAGGACGAGCTTGGCGACCTTCTGCTTCAAGTCGTGTTCCATGCCCGTATGGCGGAAGAACAGGACGCCTTCGATTTTGGCGATGTGGTGCAAGCGATCACCGAGAAACTCATTCGCCGACACCCGCACGTTTTTGCGGACGAGACGTCGCGAACCCCACGCGCCGTCGAGGGGCTATGGGAGCGTATCAAAGCGGAGGAAAAGGCCGTGAACAAAACCGGCCAGACCGGTGCGCTCGCTGGGATCCCGGTCGCCCTCCCTGCTCTATCCCGCGCCCTCAAACTGCAGAATAAGGCAAGCAAAGTTGGATTCGACTGGAACGATCCGCGTTCGGTGTTGCGGAAAATTCGCGAGGAAGCCGATGAGATCGAAGCCGAGCTCGATCGCGCTGACACGGACAAAGCGGCCACCGCTGGGGAGGTTGGCGATCTGTTGTTTGCCGCGGTTAATCTCGCGCGTCACCTCGGTGCAGACCCGGAAGCGGTGTTACGACAAACCAATCTAAAATTCGAACGACGTTTTGCCGCGATAGAGCGTGCGCTTGCGGCCCGCGGCAAAGCCCCGCAAGAGGCAAGCTTGACCGAGATGGACGCGCTTTGGAATGAAGCGAAGGCCGCCGAATGAGCCTTCCGATTATTGCCCGCGCGTGCCCGCAGGCGCGGTAGAGAACCTAGCCCTGAGCCTCGCCGCCTTGTCGGGATCCGCACGAACGGTCATGGCGATAATACCGTTTTCATCGATCGATTTCTGAAGCACTTCGGTATGACGATGGAGCCAGCTGACGCCCGCGCCGTCGGAAGGATCGAGGCGCAGCTCGATGACCTCGCGGCCCGCCGCAAGCCGCGTCTCAATAACCTTCGCGAGTATTGCGATCCCCTCCCCTGTGGCCGCTGAGACCAAGACCCGACGATCTGCCGGCGGACGCCGCTCAGCGATATTTGCGAGCCGTTCGCGGTCCGCGTTGTCGAGCCGGTCAATTTTGTTCCAAACTTCGATCAGCGATCGCTTGTCATTGGCCTCGTCGCGCGGCTCGATGCCGAGCTCGCGCAGGATTTCTTCGACGTCGCGCAATTGCGCTTCGGCGTCCTCATGAGAAACGTCACGCACATGCAGAATCACGTCCGCCTCGATAACTTCTTCGAGGGTGGCGCGGAATGCGGCAATCAACATGGTCGGCAAATCGGAGATGAAGCCGACTGTGTCGGACAGGATGACGCGCGCGCCGTGCGGCAGCGCGACCGCGCGCAACGTTGGATCGAGCGTCGCAAACAACATATCCGCCGACAAAACACTCGCCTGCGTCATGCGATTGAACAAGGTCGATTTGCCGGCATTGGTATAGCCGACCAAGGCGACAATCGGATAAGGCACGCGCCTTCGACTGACCCGATGCAGCGCGCGGGTGCGCTTTACCGTCGCAAGCTCGCTTTCGATCTTGGCAAGCCGTTCGTCGATCATGCGGCGGTCGGCCTCGAGCTGGGTTTCACCGGGCCCGCCGAGGAAGCCAAAGCCGCCGCGCTGGCGCTCGAGGTGGGTCCAGGAACGAACCAACCTGCTTTTTTGATAAGTTAAATGCGCATGCTCGACTTGCAGCGCGCCTTCACGGGTGCGGGCGCGGCGGCCGAAAATCTCCAGGATCAAGCCGGTGCGATCCAGGACTTTCGCATTCCACGCTTTTTCTAGATTGCGCTGCTGCACCGGCGACAAGGCGCAATCCATGACCACGATGCCGGCTTCGAAGCTTTTGACGAGACCAGCAATCTCTTCGACTTTACCTTTGCCAAGAAAAGTTGCCGGCCGCAGCGCATTGAGCATGACGATGCCGGATTGCTCGACGTCGAGATCGATGGCGCGGGCAAGGCCGACCGCCTCATCGAGCTTTGCAGCCGGCGCGCGCTCGCCAGCAATCGTCGCGGCTCGGCGCAGGATCGGCTCGATGACCAACGCCCGGCCGGTGCTTGCACCTTCTCCGCGCCTGTCCCTCGCCGCTCGAGCGGACTGTTGCGGCGCCAACGGGCGTGTGTCGCGACGGCGCGGCTCCAAATGAATCTATTCTCCGGGGGGCGCTTCCTCGGCGCCTTCGAACAGCTGCACCGGGTGGCCCGGCATAATCGTTGAAATGGCGTGCTTATAAACAAGCTGCGAATGCCCGTCGCGACGCAACAGCACGCAGAAATTATCGAACCAGGTGACGACGCCCTGGAGTTTCACGCCATTCACCAAGAAGATAGTGAGTGGGATTTTGTTTTTGCGGACGTGATTGAGAAAAGTGTCTTGAAGATTTTGTGCGCGGTCGGCTGCCATGGCCGTTATCCCGTTCTTTGTACCGCGAGCCCCTGCCCCACGGTATTTTCTTGGCCTGTTACAAGCGTTTTTGTTTCTGCTTTCGTTCCTGCAGAACCGGTCCAAACCGCTGGCCGGCGGGGCTATTAGAGGGCGCGGCGGGCAGCGATGCAAGCCCAAGTTCAAGGCGGACTTTTGGCTTTATCCGGCCTCGGCGTAGCGGTGGTAGGCGCGCCGCAGCGCGATTGCCACCGGACCCGGCTTGCCATCCCCGATTGGCCGGCCGTCCACCCGCACAACCGGCAGCACGATCTGGCTTGCCGACGTAATAAAAGCCTCCCGCGCGCCGTAGGCCTCCTCCAACGTAAATGCTCGCTCTTCGACGGTCAGGCCCTCCGTCTTTATGGCATCGAATAAAACGGTACGGGTGATGCCTCGCAAAATCGCGTTGTCGGCGTGCCGGGTAATCAATGCTCCGGGCGGTGTTACGATCCAGACATTGGCCGAAGAGGCTTCCGTCACCATGCCGTGCGCATCGACAAACCAAGCGTCACGCGCGCCCTGTTCCACCGCCGTTTGTCGCGCCAGCACGTTGGGCAATAATCCGATTGTTTTGATGTCCACCCGGCCCCAGCGATTATCCGGCACCGTCACCACCGCTATTCCCTGTTCAGCGAGAGCCTCGTTGCGAACTTTGTTGAGTGCGCGTGCCGTGACCACCACACTCGGCCGCACCTGCTGCGAGGGAAAAGCGTGATCGCGACGGGCGACCCCCCGTGTGATCTGTAGATAGACAATTCCGTAGCTGATGCGGTTGCGGGCAATCACCTCGCGCATGATGATGCCGAGCGCGCGCTCGGACAGCCGCATCCGGATGCGCAATTCACTAAGCGAGCGCTTAAGCCGTTCAAGATGTCGCCGCTCGTCAATGAGGCGGCCACCCCTCACCTCACATACTTCATATACGCCGTCGCCGAACTGATAGCCGCGATCCTCGACGTGAACTTTGGCGTCTACGAACGGCAGATAACGGCCATTGACATAAGCGATGCGGGACATGGGAGGTCAGATGTCGGAGGTCAGAGATCAGAGATCGAAAGTCAAATGCCAGAAATATATTCGGATATCTGCGCTTTGACATTCGACATCTGATATCAATCAATTCCGAGCGCTTTCAACTTGCGATGCAGCGCTGAGCGCTCCATTCCGACGAATTCGGCCGTGCGTGAAATATTGCCGCCGAACCGGTTGATCTGAGCCAATAGATATTCGCGCTCGAACACCTCGCGTGCCTCGCGCAAGGCCAGGCTCATCAGATGTTCGCCGCCATTGCCGTTTGGCATATTCGGGATCATCGAGCCGACATCCTGTGGCAGCATCGACGCGGTGATCACGGCCTGCGGCTCGCCGCCGGCAAGGATCATCAGCCGCTCCACATTGTTGCGAAGCTGGCGCACATTTCCGGGCCAATCGTGCGACTGCAATACGGCCAGCGCATCGGCTCCGACAGTGCGCTTGGGCAAGCCGGTGGTCTGTGAAATCTGAGTCATGAAAAATTCAACAAGTCCGGGAATATCCTCACGCCGTTCAGCCAATCCCGGCACGCGAATGGGGACGACCGATAGGCGGTGATAAAGATCCTCCCGAAATTTGCCGGCGGCGATGTCCGCCTCGATGTTGCGGCTGGTCGACGACACGATTCGCACGTCCACAGTTACTTTCGTGCTGCCGCCGACCCGCTGGAAAGTTTGATCGACTAAGACACGCAAGATTTTATTCTGCGTTTCGCGCGGCATGTCAGCAATTTCATCGATGAACAAAGTGCCGCCATGCGCTTCCTCAAGCGCTCCGACTTTGCGACTCATCGTGCCGTTGCCGCCCTCAATCCCGAATAACTCAGGTTCCATATGCTCGGGCGTAATCGCGGCGGCGTTGATCACCACGAAGGGTGCATTGGCGCGCGCCGAATGCGCGTGAATAGTTCGCGCCGCAAGCTCTTTGCCGCTGCCAGACGGGCCGACAATGAGAACACGGCTGTTCGTCGGCGCCACTTTCTCGATCGTCTGGCGCAATTGATTGACCGACGGCGAATGCCCAACCAATGTGGCGGCGAGAGGGGCGAATTGCTTGAGTTGCCGCACTTCGCGCTTGAGCCGCGAATTCTCCAACGCGCGCTCGGCGACCAGCAACAGGCGATCGGCTTTGAACGGCTTTTCGATGAAATCATAGGCGCCGCGCTTGATCGCAGACACCGCGGTTTCGATATTGCCGTGGCCCGAAATCATCACGATCGGTAGTTCCGAATGCTGCTGCTTGAGGCTGTCGAGCAGCTGTAAACCGTCAAGCCGGCTACCTTGGAGCCAAATATCGAGGAAAACCAGATTGGGCCGACGGGCAATCACGGCGGCAAGCGCCTCGTCGCTGTCGCGGGCCGTGCGGGTGCCATGACCCTCGTCCTGCAGAATGCCCGCGACCAGCTCGCGGATATCTGCCTCATCGTCAACGATCAGGATATCGGATGCCATGCTGTGACCGTCGCCCTGTTCGCTTCCACTATTCCGCCGCTGCGCGTGCTTCGAGCGGCGGCTGTTCGGAAGTCATTTCGGAGACGCGCTCCGCGCCGAACCGCAATTGCATCCACGCCCCGCGGGCGCCCGCAATCTTCTCCGACGCGTCGCGCAGTTCGAGGCGTCCGCCGTGCTCCTCAAGAATACGACCAACGATGGCGAGGCCGAGGCCGGTCCCCTTTTCCCGCGTAGTCACGTAAGGTTCGAGCAGGCGGGCGCGATTCTCTTTCGGCAGGCCGATACCGTTGTCGATCACATCAATGACGACGTCTTTGCCGTCGCGTTGCGCGCGCACCGCGACCCGGCCACGCCCAAGCTCGGCGGGCGGCGCCGCGCCGATCGCTTCGGTTGCATTCTTGATGATATTCGTGAGCGCCTGCGAGATCAGCCGCCGATCAAAGCGCGCTGGCATCGACTCGGACTCGAGTTCAACGTCCAAGTCGATGTCGGGATGAGCGACGCGCAGCAAAAACACAACCTGGCGCACGGTATCGGCCACATCCTCATCGGCGAACACCGCCTTGGGCATGCGCGCGAAGCGAGAGAACTCGTCCACCATGCGTTTGATGTCGTCGACCTGGCGCACGATCGTTTCCGTGCATTGCTCGAACACCGCCGGTTCGTCGGAGATCGTCTTGCTGTATTTGCGCCGCAACCGCTCGGCGGAAAGCTGAATCGGCGTCAGCGGGTTCTTGATCTCATGCGCGATGCGCCGGGCGATATCCGCCCATGCCGAGGTACGCTGTGCAAGCACCAGTTCGGTGATGTCGTCGATCGTGATCACGTAACCATGCTCGGCCTCGGTGGCCTGCTCGCTGGTGACGCGCACCGAATAGTTTCGCTCCTGCCCGTCGCGCGTCACCGTCAATTGTCTTTGAACGAGGCGTTGGTTGCCGGAGCGCGCCGCTTCGAATATTTCTGCAAGTTCAGGCGCGACCTGCGCAAGCGGTAGGCCCAGAACTTCGACTTCGGATCGCCCCGTCAGCCGCTCCGCGGAGCGATTGAGAATCGAGATACGTCCCTCGGCATTCACTCCGATTACGCCGGCACTGGCGCCGGCGAGCACCGCCTCGGTGAAACGGCGCCGGCTGTCGATAAGGTCGCGCGCGCGCACAATGTCTTCGTGCTGGGTGCGCAGCTCCTGGGTCATCTTGTTGAATGTTTCGCCTAACCGGGCGAGATCGCCCTCCGAGCGGCGCACTGGAACTTGAATGTCCAGATTGCCCGTCGACACCACATTTGCGGCGCCGATTAGACGCCGAATGGGCGCAACCAGGCGATTGGCAAAGTCCAAGCCGATCCATGCCGATGCCAGCAGCACGATCAGCGCGATGATCGCGAACATCAAACCGAAGGCGATCTGGATGCCGAGACGCCGGGCCTCGAGATTGGCGAATTCCCCGACGCTTTCCTGCGTGGCGCGCAACTGCGCCACCACCCGTGGATCGAGGATGCGGGCGCCGTACAAATATATGTCGTCGTAGCCGCGCAGCTTGACCACAGCGGCGAGATGATTGTCTTCCGGAATAAGCGCAACCCGAGGCTCGGTTTCATTGACTTCGGCGAGCAGATCGGGAGTCGGCAGCACGACTTTTTTGTCGACCGTCACGGCGGCCTTATCAACAGTCGATCCGTCGGATTTGAGGAGGATCGCGGCAGAGAGATTGCGTCCGGCGGCCTGCGCGCTGACGATTTTCTGGAATTGATCGCGATCGGAATCGAAAATCGACTTGGCGCGACCGAGATCAAATGCCATCGCCAAAAGGTCGCCGCGTATCGCCTCGGCGTGCTCGCTCACGTAGGCGTTGGCAACGATCATCGATTGTTCGATCATCGCGCGCGTGCGGGTCGAGAAAAACCGGTCGAGTCCGCGGTCGAGCGTGGTGCTGGCGACCACCGACACGAGCACGGTCGGCACCGCCGCGATCACCGCAAACAGGCCGACGATCTGAACGTGGAGCCGTGACCCGGCCCGGCCGCGACGGCGAGCCTGCACAACCTTCCAGACCTCGCGCCCGATAATGCCGAGCAGGAGGAGACCGGTCACGACGTTACCGAGCAGGAGCTCGACCACGACCTCGTGAACCGGCGCGATCGGGGTTAGGCCAGCCAGCACCAGGAAGGTCGCCGTCGCCGATAAGAGCGCCACGCCGACGGCACACGCGCCGATGAGCCGCGACACGAACGGCACAGGCGTAATGCCCGCCGGGTCCAGCGCGGCTACTTGGTCGACCGTCGTCATGTCAAAAAGTCCGGAGCCTGCCCCTGGGGTGAAAAAGCGACCGGATGAGCAAGGATCGCCCACCCAACCCCGAAGTGATGCTTTTATACAACAATGTTGCCCGATTACGACAATAACTGGGCAATCCGCGAATTGGCGGCGTAAAACTGTGTCCCCCGAACGCAGGATTTAGCCGCTGCCAGTGCGGTAGATTTGGATGTCCAAATCGCGGATTTTCTTGCGCAAAGTATTGCGATTGACGCCGAGAAGATCAGCCGCGCGGATTTGATTGCCGCGCGTTGCGGCGAGTGCGGCGGAGACTAGCGGGCCTTCGACCTCGCGCAGAATGCGGTGATAAAGGCCTGGCGGAGGCAAATCGCCACCGTCGAAGCCGGCAAAGTATCTTGCAAGGTAGCGCTCGACCGCGTTCGACAGATTCTCATCGCCGCTGCGGCTTTCTCCAGGGGCCGCCAAAGCCGGCTGCGACAATTCGGCATCGATGACGGCCGCCGTAATCGTCTCCTGTGGGTAAAGCGCGGCCAGGCGGCGCGCCAGATTCTCCAATTCCCGGACATTGCCCGGCCAGCGATGCCGTTTGAGCCGATCGAGCGCGGCCTGATCGATCTGCTTGGGCGGCAGGCCCTCGCGCTCCACCAGCGCGAAGAAATGCCGGATCAGATCCGGAATGTCTTCGCTGCGCTCGCGTAGTGGCGGCAGCCGCAGCGGCACGACATTGAGCCGGAAGAACAGATCCTCGCGGAATAGGCCTTGCTGAATGAGCTGGCGCAAATCCTTATTGGTCGCGGCGATGATGCGTACATCGGCTTTGATCGGCGTGCGGCCGCCGACGGTAGTGTACTCGCCTTGCTGTAAAACGCGCAGAAGCCGTGTCTGGGCTTCCATCGGCATATCGCCGATCTCGTCGAGAAACAGCGTGCCACCCTCGGCCTGCTCGAAGCGGCCTGAGCTGCGCGTATTGGCGCCGGTGAAGGCGCCCTTCTCATGACCGAACAGTTCTGATTCGATCAAATCGCGGGGAATGGCCGCCATGTTGATCGCGACGAATGGACCGTTGCGGCGT
>JBKPIZ010000024.1:0-10808 GCA_046730495.1 Pseudomonadota bacterium | reverse complement strand
GCGCGGCGTGCGGTGCTGCCTGCACTATCGCGATCGATCTTCGGGTTCCGCGGCAGGATCCGGTGTTGCGCGCAGAACGCGGCAATGCGGAAAATGCCGCAGATGTGAAAGCGAATCGGGCTTTAGTGCTTGCCTGAGCGCCCGGCCGGCATTACCAAGCGAGCCGCCTGAAATTGGAGAATCGCAATGGCCTTTCTCGCGGACCAGATCACGCGCATCAAGCCGTCGGCGACCATCGCCGTGACGGACAAAGCGCGTGCGCTCAAAGCCGCTGGCCGCGATGTCATCGGGCTCGGCGCCGGCGAGCCGGATTTCGACACGCCGGAGAACATCAAGGAAGCGGCGATCAAGGCGATCCGCGACGGCAAAGCGTCCAAATATACCGCGGTCGACGGTATCCCCGAGCTCAAGGCGGCGGTGGCGCGCAAGTTCAAGCGCGAGAACAAGCTCGATTACAAGCCGTCGCAGATCATCATCGGCACCGGCGGCAAGCAGGTGCTCTACAATGCGCTGGTCGCGACCATCAATCCCGGCGACGAGGTGATCATCCCCGCACCGTACTGGGTGAGCTATCCGGAGATGGTGCTATTGGCCGGGGGCGAACCGGTTCCGGTCGTCGCGGCCATGAACGCCGGCTACAAAATGACGGCCGAGGCGCTGGAGCGCGCGATCACCCCGCGCACCAAGTGGATCATCTTCAACTCGCCGTCCAATCCGACCGGCGCCGCCTATACGCGCGGCGAACTCAAGACCATCACCGATGTTTTGGTCCGCCATCCGCACGTCCACGTCATGGCCGACGACATGTATGAGCATCTCGTCTATGACGATTTCGAGTTCTACTCGCCGGCCCAGCTCGAGCCGCGGCTTTACGAGCGCACCCTGACCGTGAACGGCGTGTCGAAGGCCTATTGCATGACCGGCTGGCGCATCGGTTTTGCAGGCGGACCGGAGAACCTGATCAAGGCCATGGCGATGATCCAATCGCAATCGACGTCAAATCCGACGGCGGTGGCGCAATGGGCGGCGGTTGAGGCGCTCGACGGCCCGAAGGACTTCATCGCCAAGCACAACAAGATCTTCAAGGAGCGTCGCGATCTCTGCGTGTCGATGCTCAATCAGGCGCGCGGCATCCAATGCCCCAAGCCGGAAGGGGCGTTCTACGTTTATCCGTCCTGCGCCGGCACCATCGGGAAGACGGCGCCGACCGGCAAGAAGCTCGCGACCGACGAGGATTTCGTCACCGAATTGCTGGAGGCCGAGGGTGTCGCGGTGGTCCAGGGCACGCCGTTCGGGGTGGGCCAGTCGTTCCGCATCTCGTATGCGACCGCGACCAGCGCGCTGGAAGAGGCGTGCACGCGGATCCAGCGCTTCTGCGGCAATTTGCAATAGCGCGAGCGTCATGGCCGGGCTTGTCCCGGCCATCTCGTTTTAAACCGGCAGCGCCACTGAGGTCGAGATGCCCGCGACGTAGGCGAGCGAAGCGGCGCCGTTCTGCGGACGGCTATGCGCGGGCATGACGCCGAGGGCTGTTCGTCGCACTCCTCATCCTGTCGGCGGCGCGAGTTCGTCCAGTCCCTTCTGACGCGCCTCGGGACCGAGCTGCGTCACCGACACAGCGGCGATAAACAGCAGGATCGCCAGGCAGGCGAACACAGTTGCCAGGCCGAAGCCGTTTTGCACCCACAGGATCGTCGGCAGGATGAAGGCGGTCGCCAGTCGGCCGACGCCCGAAGCGAGGCCAAAGCCCGAGGCCCGTGCATTGGTCGGAAACACTTCCGACGCAAAAATCTGCATCGAGTTGCCGGCGACCTGCACGAAGAACACCATGATGAAGCCGGCAATCATCAGCTCGACCGGCGTGCCGGCATTGCCGAACACGATGGCCATGATGCCGGCGCCGATGAAGGCGCAGATCGAGGTGATCTTGCGGCCGAATTTATCGAGCGCGTACATCATGAAAATGCTCGCGGTCGGCACCGCGAAGTTCATCACCAGTGTGTATTGCAGCGATTTGGTGATCGAGAAGCCCTTGGCGTTCATGATGTTGGGCAGCCAGGCGCCCAGTCCAACGGCGATGCCGAAAAACGCGGTGAAGCAGATCATGCCGGCGATGACGCGCCTCGGGAACATACGCAAGACTAAGAGGATCGGATCGCTCTGCGTGTTGCTGGCCGCGGACGCTGCCAGCGGCTGCGTCGGCCCGGCAATGCCGAGACGGCCGAGCACTTGCAGGGCCTGTTCGCCCCTGCCGTGGGTCGCGAGATAACGCGGCGATTCCGGTAGCGTGAAGCGGAACACCCAGACAATGAGCGCGCCGATGCCGATGAGAACCCATACCCCGCGCCACACATGATCGGCCGAGTCGAACATGCTGCCGAACCAGAGCACGAGCGCGGTGCCGATCGGCCACACCATCGCGCCACCGATGAAATGCACGATGGCGAGGATGCGACCGCGGATGCGTTTGGGCGAATATTCGCCGGCATAGGCGAAAGCCAGCGGCTGTTCGGCTCCGAGCCCAAGGCCGGCAATGAAGCGGCATATCACGAGCAGCGTCACGTTAGGCGCAAGCGCGCCGAGGATGGTGAAGATGCCGAACAACAATAAATTGAACTGATAGATAAAACGCCGTCCGAACCGGTCGCTGAGTTCGCCTTGACCGGCGGTGCCGATGCACATGCCAAAGATGGCGGCGCTGCCGATCGCCGCCGCTTCGGCTGGCGAGGTAAAGCCCGATTTAATGATGTAGGGGATGAGCGAGCCGAGGATGGTAAAGTCGATGACGTCGAAGAAATAGCCGGCGGCGATCAGGCCGATGACGCGGCGATGAAGCGGAGAAATCTTTGCTTCATCGAGTGCCGTACCGACAAAGGCCTCGATTGTCTGGGCCATCTCGTTCCCTCCCCATCCTGTTTGTTTGACACTTAAGCGGCTTGTATCAGTTCAACTGTGAAAGGCCGACGCGCCGCTGTCAATGCAGACCCGCGCTGGTGCAGACGCTGCCGCACAATCAAACTTAAGCGCCTTCAAACTGTAAAACGTACAGCCCGGCATTGGTATCGGTCACATACATCAGGCCTTGCGCATCAACGAAACAGTCGGCGGACTGAATGACCTTCGGCCGGTTCGGACGCGGATCGTACATGCGCGCGGGGTCGGGCGGCACGAAGAAGCCGATTTCGCGCGGCGTGAATGGATTGGCGATGTCATAGGCGCGCACGCCGGCATTGTGCAGGGTCGCGAAAATGATGCGCGAGCTTTGAAATGCGCCCGGCCGATTCTCCCACAAATTGTGCGGGCCGAAATTGCCGCCCTTCTTGCAGTAATCGGCTTCGTCCGGGATCGGCATCGTGGCGATGCTCACCGGATTGGACGGCTCGCGAATGTCGAAGATCCAGATATAGCGCAAGCCGAGCTTGCAATCGGCGAAATTGGCTTCATCCGCAATCACAAGCAGATTGCGATCCGGCAGCGGCAAGGGCGAATGCGTGCCGCCACCGAACGGCGGATCCCAATTACGGTATGCGATCATCTTCGGCTTTTGTGGATCGGCGACGTCTACCACGCTCAAGCCGCCGTCGCGCCACGCGCCAAAAGCAAGGTTGCCGGCGACCAAAGCGTGATGCAGCGCGTAGCGTTTGCCTTTCGGCCATGTCGGCGTCTCGCCGCCGGCCGTCCACATCCCGGGCAGCCAGAATTTGCCGACCACTTGCGGTTTGGCCGGCTCCGCCATGTCAACGATGACCAGTATATGATCGGAAAATTCCGGCAAATGCACGGAGACATAGGCGTAGCGGCCGCCGACATACCAGATGCGATGCGGTCCCAAGCCGCCGAGCGGCAGAAATGCGATCTCGCGCGGCGCTTCGCCGCGCGAAATATCGTAGATGCGCAAGCCCCCGGTAAATTTCTGCCCTTCCAGGGCCGCCGCCGACGTGCCGGAAAAATACGCTTCCTGGCTCACCTGCATGGTCCAGACGCTGGGGCCGTTGACAGCGAGCAGGAGGTTCTCGTGCGTCTGCAGATGATGCGCGCGTGTATTCGGCGGGCAGGCGAGAAAATTCACCGGTTTAGGATACTTGGCATCGCGCACGTCGATGACAGTGATGCGGTTGGAGAAGCCGTGGCCGATATAGGCGTAGCCGCGATTGACCATCACCTGAACGCCATCGCCGCGGCTGCCTTGGTCGGTGTGGCCTACATATTTGATGTTCCGGCTGGCAACGGCAGTCATCGGACGGGCTCCCTATGACTCTTTCATGGTAACCGTCATGGCCGGGACAAGCACCGGCATGACGGCATAGACTATTCATCCTCCTCAATGGAAGAAACAATCATCACCGGCAAAAACTCACACGGGATGATCGCGGTCGACAAGATCGGAACCAAAGTCCTGTTTCTCAATCCGCAGACTTATGCGACGGAAGTAGTGATCGACGGCTTCCTGCGCACCGTGCACGAATTGCTGGTGGTTCCGGAAACCGGTCGCGCCTATGTGCCGATCTTCGGCGACGGCATTCACGGCCGCAATCCCAATCCTCAGCACGACCTTTGCGTGTTCGATCTGCACAAGCGCGCTCATATCGAGACCATCGATTTGCGTCCCTATATCGCCCCGCACACGCTCAAGCTCGGGCCGGATGGGCTGATCTACATCACCTGCGAAAATTCTGCGGTGGTGGCGGTCATCGATCGCGACAGCAACAAAGTCGTCGACGCCATCGATTCCGGCTCGACCAATGGCCACCGGCTGATCATCGCGCCGGACGGCCAGCGCCTCTATACCGAGAACGAGGAAGACGGCACGGTCTCGGTGATCGATCTGCCGAGGCGCAAATTGCTCGGCAAGATCAAAACGCCAAGGCCGCTTGCCGGGATCGCGATTGCACCGGACGGGCACACCGTGATCGCGGTCGACGATGCCCAGCCGACTTTGTTTTTGATCGATACCGAAGCCGGCCGGGTGCGCGAGGAACTGGTGCTCAAGGATGTACCGAAGCCGGCGCAGATCGCGCGTTATGCGCCGGACAACAGCCTTCTTGCCGTAACCAGTCTCAACAGCGACACGGTCAGTTTGATCGATCCGTCATTTCGCGAGCAGACCGCGATCAAAGTCGGATCGCAGCCCATGGACATGGCATTCCGCGACGACGAACTCTTCGTCGCCTGCCAGGGCGACGGTTCGGTGCACATCATCGATATCCCGAACAAGCGCGCCAAAGGCAGCTTTTCAGCCGGCAAGGGCTGCGAGTCTCTGGGATTCTTCTAAGAGCCCATTTTAATCATGCGCAAATCGGGGCGAGACGCGGGGGGTGTTCTCCCCTAGAATGATCGCAAGGGCCCGTCCGGGTTCGTGTGAGGGAGCAAGTAGAGATATGGCGTCTAGGGGTCTGGTGGCCGCGCTCGGAGCGGCGGCAGTAGTGGCGGTTGCAACTGTTCCGGCCGATGCGCAGCCGAGGCGCGTGCAGGTCGGCACGCTCGCCTGCTCAATTTCAGCCGGCGTCGGCATGGTCGTAGCTTCGCAACGCAATGTGAGCTGTAATTTCCAGCCGGATGGGGGTCCGCCCGAAGCCTATACCGGCACCCTGACCCGGGTCGGCGTGGATGTCGGCTTCACCTCCGGCGGCGCGATGGTCTGGGGCGTGTTCGCCGACACCAACCGCTACGCCGGAATGCTGACCGGGACATATGCCGGCGCGACTGCCGAAGCCACCGTCGCCGCGGGCCTAGGCGCTAATGTGCTGGTCGGCGGGTCCAACCGCTCGGTCGCACTACAGCCGCTGTCGGTTCAGGGGCAGGTTGGGCTCAATGTGGCCGCCGGCGTCGGCGCACTGGAACTGCATTTGGCGCAGTAACTTGGCGCCGCTCCCGGCGTCGAGCTTGGCACCGAAATTGGCACAGAAACTGGCGCAGAAACCGGCGACGTAACTTACGCGTCGCGCTTCAGTCGATTTTCGGCTCGCATCCGCGCCTTGCTTGCGCGCGCCTCCGCACGACCCTCTGCAATGCTGGTCGCTGCCCATTTTCCGGGCCGCAACCGCAAGGCGCGCTGTCGCGCCTCTTGACCCACCCCCGCCACCACTGAAACGATAGCTTATCCTTCAAACAATAACTCCCCGCGGTCCGCGCCGATTGACCGGTCCGCTTGCGGGAGGCGGCGCGGGAGGTTTTCGATGGCGACAAATGGCGGCAATGGCACGCGCGCGGTAGGTCCGCGCTGCGTCGCGCTGGTCGGTCCGTTCCAGAGCGGCAAGACGACGTTGCTCGAAGCGATCCTCGCGCGCACCGGGGCCGTCGCGCGCCAGGGCACGATCGAAGCAGGCAATACCGTCGGCGACGCCAGCAAAGAGGCACGTCATCATCGGATGAGCGTTGAGCTGACGGTCGCCACCACGGCTTTCATGGGTGACAACTACACCTTTCTCGACTGTCCCGGCTCGGTGGAGTTCGTTCACGACATGCGGGCGGTGCTGCCGGCGATCGACGCCGCCGTGGTCGTTTGCGAAATGGACGAGAAGAAGATCCCGCAGTTGCAGCTCATTCTGCGCGAACTGGAAGACTGGAAGATCCCGCGCATTCTGTTCGTCAATAAGATCGACAAGGCTGATGCCGGCGTTCACGACGTGCTCAATCTGTTACAGCCGGCATCGCGCACCAAGTTGATTTTGCGGCAAATCCCGACCTTCTCCGGCGACATCATCAGCGGCTTCGTCGATTTGGCGCTGGAACGCGCATTCGTTTACAAGGAATACGCTCCCTCGCATATCGTGCCGATCGAAGGCGACGCCGCCGATCTGGAAAAAACGGCCCGCTTTTCAATGCTGGAAACGCTCGCCGACCACGACGACGAGCTGATGGAGCAGCTGCTCGAAGACATCCAGCCGCCCCGTGACAAGGTGTTCGACGATCTGAGGCGCGAGTTGCGCGACGGGCTCGTCTGTCCAGTGCTGATGGGCACCGCGGCGCGCGCCAACGGCGTGTTGCGGCTGCTCAAGGCGCTCCGCCATGAGTCGCCCGGCGCGGCCGACACCGCCAAACGGCTTGGTGTGAAACAGAGCGGCGACGCCGTAGCCTGTGTGCTGAAAACGTTGCACACCACGCATGGCGGCAAAGTGTCGGTCGTACGAATGCTCGCCGGTCAAGCTGGCGATGGCGTCACTTTCCTGACCGGCGACGATGAGGCCGGACGCGTCGCCGGCGTATTCAAGGTGCTCGGCCAATCCTATGAGAAACGCGGCCCCGCCGCCGTTGGTGAAACGGTCGCCTTTGCCAAGCTTGAAAAAGCCAAAACCGGCGACACGCTATCGGCCGGCAAACAACCGCACCCGCCGCTCGCCAAGATCGCACCCTATCCGCCGGTGCTGGCTATCGCCATCACGGCGAAGGAACGCAAGGACGATGTCAAGCTCGGCCAGGCCCTCACCAGGCTCGCCGAAGAAGATCCTTCGATCACGATCGTGCACAATCCGGAAACTCACGAAGTCGTGCTGTGGGGCCAGGGCGAGATGCATTTGCGGGTTGCCACCGAACGCTTGAGCGACCGCTACGGCGTGGCCATCGAACGGCGCACGCCGAGCGTCGGCTATCGCGAAACGATCCGCAAATCGATCACCCAGCGCGGGCGGCACAAGAAACAATCCGGCGGGCACGGCCAGTACGGTGACGTCATGCTCGAGATAAAACCGCTGCCGCGCGGCGCTGGATTTACATTCCAAGAACGAATCACCGGCGGCGTGGTGCCGCGAAATTACATTCCCTCGGTCGAGGAGGGCGTCATCGACGCGCTCAAGCATGGTCCGCTGGGCTTCCCCGTGGTCGATCTCAGCGTTGCCTTGATCGACGGCTCGTACCATACCGTCGATTCATCGGATATGGCGTTCCGCACCGCGGGCCGTATCGGCATTACCGAGGGCCTGCCGCAATGCCAGCCGGTGCTGCTTGAACCCATTCATCTTGTTGAGATCGTCTGTCCGAACGACGCGACGGCGAAGATCAACGCCTTGATGTCGAGCCGGCGCGGACAGATTTTGGGGTTTGATACGCGAGAAGGTTGGGACGGCTGGGACATGGTTCGCGCCAAAATGCCGGAAGCGGAGATCGGTGACTTAATCGTGGAAATTCGCTCGGCGACCGCCGGCGCCGGCACTTTCACATTCAAATTCGATCACATGGCCGAACTGACCGGCCGCACCGCGGACCAGATCGTCGCTGCGCGCCGCGCCGCGGAATAATCCTTTTTCCCGTCATTCCGGGGCCGAGCGAAAGCGATTCGACGCGAAGCTTGTGATCAAGCCGCGCGACTTCGCGCGGGCCCCTTGGCATCGATCCGGGATGATCAATCGGAGAGTCAAAACCATGCCCGCCTATTGGGTCGCGCGTTCCAAGATCAACGATCCGGTTGAGTACAAAAAATACACCGACCGGGTGCCGGCGATCATTGCCAAATACGGTGGCAAGGTTTTGGCGCGGGGCGGCCGCTTTCAGATCATGGAAGGACCGCACAAATTCCAGCGCTTCGTCGTCATCGAATTCCCCACTTTCGAGCAAGGTGTCGCCTGCTTCACGTCGAAGGAATACGACGAGGCGGCCGCGTTCCGCCGTGCCGGCGCCGGCGAAGTGGAGACCATCATGGTCGATGGCGGCGATGGTACGAAGTGAGCCGCTAAGCGAATAGCGGTTGGCGAATGACGAATACAGATGAGCTATTCGCTATTCGTGTATCACGCCGCGACGCTCGGCTCCGTTCCGGGCCGCGGCACCGCGACGCCAGCCGCGGCATAGTCATTGAGCTTGTTGCGCAGCGTGCGAATGGAAATTCCGAGCACCGCGGCGGCGCGCGTGCGGTTACCGAGACAATGCCGCAGCGTTTCTAGAATCAAATCGCGTTCGACTTCGGCAACGGTGCGACCGACCAGACCGATCAGATTGGCCATAGCCGACGTCCTCCCCCGCGCCTTGCCTACGCCTGCATGCGGCGAGATTTGCGCGCGCCAGCCTTTTGCCCGCGCCATGGTTAGCGGCGGGTTAACGCGCCGTATGCACGCGTTGCGAAACGAATCGGACGCGCGCCGAAGATGGCGCGCCGCTGGTTACGGGATGGCTTGGGCCGCTACTGGCGGTATTGCTGAATGCGCGTGGTGCGCAGTCCGGCAAGGCCGTGCTGATCGATGGAGTATTGCCAAGAGAGGAACTCTTCGACCGTCAGCGTGTAGCGGCTGCAGGCCTCTTCGAGCGACAGCAGCCCGCCCCGGACGGCGGCAACGACTTCGGCTTTGCGGCGAATGACCCAACGTTTCGTCCCAGGCGCCGGCAGATCGGCAACGGTCAGGGGCGAGCCGTCCGGCCCGATCACGTATTTAACCCTCGGGCGATGGGGTTCAGTCATAGGAACTCTCGCGTACTCGACAACTCTACAGCGGGCCAATCTACGGGCCCCGACTTAAGATTTACCTAAGCGGAATCCACGTTTTCGTGGCATTTCCGGCCAATATTTGCGTGCGCGCCGCCGGATCGACGGGTAGCTTCTTGTCAACACGTTAACGGCCGGCCGCGCCGGCATGGCGGAGCCGGACCGCGCCGCCTATAGTAAAGGAGCGCTGGCCCGCGCTTTCGGCGGCCGATGGCAATGCCGCACGTGGTCCCGTTTGGTGGGCTCGGCCCGGGCTTGGCTCGTGGTCCTTAACTTACGGATTGATCGCTGCAGGACGTTCTCTCGCTATGTCTGCTCCTATGGCCTTGAATACGCTCGATCTCGAAGCACCGCCGTCGCAGACGCGGGTGGTGGTGGCGATGTCGGGCGGCGTCGATTCCTCGGTAACGGCGGCGCTGTTGGCCGAGGAGGGCTATGACGTCGTCGGCATCACGCTCCAACTTTATGACCATGGCGCGGCGACCCACCGTAAAGGCGCATGCTGTGCCGGGCGCGACATTCACGACGCCCGCGCCGGGGCGGCGCGGATTGGCATTCCCCACTACGTGCTCGACTACGAGCAGCGGTTCAAAGAAGCGGTCATCGACCGGTTCGCGGAAAGCTACGTGGCCGGCGAAACGCCGGTGCCATGCGTCGAATGCAACCAGGCGATCAAATTTCGCGATTTGCTGGTGACCGCGCGCGAGCTCGGCGCCGCGGTACTGGCGACCGGCCATTACGTCGCCTCGCGCCGGCTGGCCGACGGCCGCCGGGCGCTCTACCGCGCCCGAGAGGCCGAGCGCGATCAGAGCTATTTCTTGTTCGCGACGACGCGCGAGCAGCTCGATCTGCTGCGCTTTCCGCTGGGCGATCGCGCCAAAGCGGAGACGCGCGAACTGGCGCGCCGGTTCGGGCTTAGCGTCGCCGACAAACAGGACAGCCAGGACATCTGTTTTGTGCCCAACGGCCGCTATGCCGATGTCATCGAACGGCTGCGTCCCGGCGCCGCCGGGCCCGGCGAGATCGTTGATCTTGAGGGTCGCGTGCTCGGCCGCCATGACGGCATCATCCATTTCACTGTCGGCCAGCGGCGCGGCCTTGGTGTCGCTACCGGTTCGCCGCTCTATGTCGTGCGTCTCGACGCGGCGTCGCGGCGGGTCGTGGTCGGCCCGCGCGAAGCATTGCGGACCAGTCGCATTCGCATGCGCGACGTGAACTGGCTCGGCGATCGCACGATCGACGAAGCGGTCGGCGATCATCGCGAAATCTACGTCAAAGTGCGCTCGACGCGCGCGCCACAAGCCGCCTGGCTCCATGGCGGTGCCGATGGCTTCGAAGTCGAGCTGATCGGCGGCGAAGACGGCGTTTCCCCCGGGCAGGCCTGCGTCTTCTACGA
>JBKPIZ010000023.1:0-1445 GCA_046730495.1 Pseudomonadota bacterium | reverse complement strand
GAGTCGAAAGCTGAAGGCATTGGGTCATGATGCCCGATTGATGCCTGCAAAGTATGTGCGCCCATACTCAAAAGGACAGAAGAACGACTTTCGCGATGCGGAGGCGATCGCAGAGGCCGTTCAGCGCCCGACGATGAAGTTTGTGGCGACGAAGACCGCCGATCAGCTTGACCTGCAGGCGCTGCATCGCGTGCGTGAACGATTGGTCAGCCAGCGCACCGGCATTATCAATCAAATTCGCGCCTTCCTGTTGGAGCGGGGCGTGGCCGTCCGACAGGGCTTACGGTTCTTGCGTGCTGAATTGCCGCGCATCTTAGCTACTCCGCCCGAGGTGCTGTCGGCTCGCATGGTGCGGATGATCAGTGATTTGGCCGAAGACTGGCGCCGGCTCGATCAGCGGATTGATTACTTATCGAGTGAGATTGCCGTTCTGGCCCGACAGGATACTGGCTGCGTGCGACTGATGAGTGTGCCAGGGATTGGCCCGATCATCTCCAGCGCGATGGTGGCCGCCATTGGGACTGGTGATGCCTTCGCTAAAGGCCGTGACTTCGCCGCCTGGTTAGGCCTCGTGCCCAAGCAGATCTCAACCGGCGATCGCACTATCCTGGGCAAGATATCGAAGCGCGGTAACCGCTACTTGCGCGTTCTGTTCGTGCAAGCAGCCTGGGTGGTGCTGATCAAACCGATGAGCTGGGAACGGCACGGGCTCAAGCACTGGATCGAGGCAGCCAGGAAGAGGTTGCACCGCAACGTTCTTGCCATCGCGCTCGCTAACAAACTAGCGCGCATCGCATGGGGTGTTTTGGCCGGCAGCCGCACTTTTGAAGTAAGCAAGCTTCAGACAGCGTGAACTTTGCAAAAGTCCCAGTTACCCGCCGAGGTCTGCGAGAGGATGAGACGAGATGGAGGTTCGGTCTTCCCGGCGCATGCGAACACTGGTGACCCAAATAGCCCAGTTGAGGCCTTTCGCCTAATGAGCTCGCCTGCGCGCTGATATCCATGACGGCCCGGAGCTAAGCTCCAATCAGAGGTCTGATACATTGATGCAAGACCGCCCACCACCGACTCGTCAAATCTTCTTGCTACGCACGGCCGGACCATACATTTGGGTCATTCGCTACCGATGCGCTTGGTGCCCCGCTTGGCACGATGTCCGCGGTACCCCGAAAGCCGACATCGCCTCCAGCGCAACATGTGGCGTGATGGGCCAACACCGGAAGTGACACCTTTATTCGATCAGTTGGTCGGCGCGCTGGAGGAAGGACTCTGAGATCGTCAGGCCGATCGCGTTGGCGGTCTTGAGATTGATCACCAGCGCGAATTTGGTCGGCTGTTGGACGGGAAGATCGGAAGGTTTGGCACCCTTCAAAATCCTGTCGACGTAGGTGGCGGCGCGCCTCTCAAGATCAGGATAATCCACATCATAGGCCATCAAACCACCG
>JBKPIZ010000022.1:0-4286 GCA_046730495.1 Pseudomonadota bacterium | reverse complement strand
GTCCACTCCTGGGCGTGCAGCACCGTAAACGCCGCGCCGAAGAACATGGTCGCCAGCAGCCAGTTACGAACCCACGGCTTGTCCCCGCGGTTGGCTGCCATCACCGCCAGCACCATCGTCAGCGAACTTGAAAGCAGGCAGGCCGTCATGATGGTGGCATTTGCGATGCTTTCTTTGCCGAAGGGCGTCGGCCATGCCGGGTTGGAGATGCGCCCATAGCTATAGGCGAACAGCAAGGCTCCAAACGTGAGCGAATCGGAGGCCAGGAACAACCACATCCCGACTTTTTTCGAATAGGTTCCGAACAGGGACGGCTCGAATGCGCCGTGAGTATCGTGGACCGCGTGCTGCACGGTTGCCATCGTTAGGGATCTCCTTAGCTCGCTATCGGACGATCATCAAAAGAACCACAATATAAATCCACAGCAATGCCATGAAGTGCCAATACCATGCCGCAATATCCACCACGATGCGTTGCGCTTCAATGGGCTTGTGTAGCATCCAGGATGCCGCAGCCGCATACATCAGCGCGATCACTCCGCCAGCCAGGTGAACCGCGTGCGTGGCAAATAACAAGTATGCGAACGAACTGCTCGGCCCGGTGTTCACGAAGAACCGATGCTCGTGCAGGATTCGCCACACCAGAAGCTGTCCCGCCAGAAATCCCATGCCCAGGATGACCGTCGTCCCGAGCCACGGAAAGCCGCGCTCGTCGCCCAGCGACACCCCGGGGATGGATTTCACGGGCGCCAGCGCGGCCTTGCGCGTGATAGCCCGTCGCGCGAACTCCATGGTCAAGCTGCTTACCAGCAGCACTGCTGTGTTCACAAACAGCAGAACCCAGGGAAGATTAATCGGCACCCAATCGCGCGAATAGGTATTCGTCTGGGCGTCAAATGAGGGGAGGCCTTTGCGCACGAGCAGCGCGCTGGTGAATCCCACAAACAGCATGATAACGGCGGTGAGTCCCAGCACCAGTCCGAGGCGGGCACGGCGCAGGCGCTCGCCGTAATTAAAGGCGCCATTGCTTCCGCCGCCATTGCCATCGCCACCACCGCCAAACGAGGGAGGAGCGCCTCCCCCGGCATCGCGGGCTCTCGGGTCCTTTACTGCAAAATTCGGGGCCAAGGTTGACATACCTGATTTGAATTAGTGAGCTGCGCCAACCGCCGGATCGGTCTGCATGACGAAATCGCGAACTGCTCCGGGAACTCCGTATTCGTAGGGTCCGTTATGGATCACGGGCGTTTGTCCGCCGAAGTTGTCATGCGGCGGCGGCGTAGCTGTTGTCCATTCGACGGTGGTGGCATCCCAAGGGTTGTCCGCTGCTTTCGGGCCCTTGAGCATGCTCCAGAACAGGTTGATCACGAAAATAAACTGCGCGCCAATCGTGATGAACGCAGCGTACGTCATGAACGTCTGCAGCGGGATCAGATTGTGAAGATAGGCAACCTCGGTCAACTGGGAGTAGCGCCGCGGATGTCCCGCCATGCCGAGATAGTGCATAGGCATGAAGATCGCGTAGGTGCCGATGAAGGTGAGCCAGAAGTGCGCCTTGCCCAATCCCTCATTCATCATGCGCCCGAACATCTTCGGGAACCAATAGTAAGTCGCGGCAAAGATTCCGAAGATGGCGGCTACGCCCATGATCAGGTGGAAATGGCCGACCACGAAATAGGTGTCGTGCAGCGGAATGTCGAGCGTGGGCTGCGCGAGGAATGGTCCGCTCAGGCCGCCTGAGACGAACAGAGAAACGAAACCGACTGCGAACAACATCGGGGTATAGAAGCGAATGCGTGCCTTGTAGAGGGTGCCGAGCCAGTTGAACGTCTTGATCGCGGAAGGAACCCCGATCGCCATGGTCAGGAGCGAGAACGCGAATGCGGAATAGGGGCTCATCCCGCTCATGAACATGTGGTGTCCCCAGACCATGAAGCCCAGGAATCCGATCGCGAGCATGGCATACACCATCGCGCGATAGCCGAAGATCGGCTTACGCGCGAAGGTGGAAAGGATCTGCGAGGTCACGCCCATGCCGGGCAGGATCGCGATGTACACCTCGGGATGACCGAAGAACCAGAACAGGTGCTGCCAGAGTAGAGGCGATCCCCCCTTGTGTCCCATCAACTGACCATTCACCACGATCACGGGAACAAAGAAGCTTGTGCCCAGATTGCGGTCCATCAGCAGCAGGATTCCTGCCGAGAGCAACACCCCGAACGCCAGCAACCCGAGAATTGCGGTAATGAACCAAGACCACACCGTGAGCGGCATACGCATCAGGGTCATGCCCTTGGCGCGAAGATCAAGCGTGGTCGTGATGAAATTCAAGGCACCCATCAATGAGGCAGCACAGAAGACGGCGATGCTGGTGATCCAGAGGTCTGCGCCTAGTCCCTCGCCCGGCCCCGTGGATTGGACTGCGCTCAACGGTGGATAGCCGGTCCAGCCATGCAACGGTGCGCCGCCGGTGACAAAGAATGCGGCGAGCATCAGCACGAAGGCCACGAATGTCGTCCAGAACGAAAGCATGTTCAGGACGGGGAACGCCATGTCGGGCGCCCCGATCTGGATGGGCAGGAAGTAGTTGCCGAAGCCGCCCTGCGGGGCCGTGGTCAGTACGAAGAACACCATGATGGTGCCGTGCATGGTCAACAGGCTGAGATAGGTTTCCGGTTGAATATGGCCGACGATGGGCAGGTTCACCTGCGGCCAGATCAGGTGAATGCGCATTAATAGCGACAGGAACATTCCCACCCAGACCGCGGTCAGGGCCAGGAAGAAGTACTGGATGCCGATCACCTTGTGGTCGAGGCTGAAGATGTATTTCCGAATGAAGCCCTGCGGAGCCGCGTGGGCATGAACGACTTCTGAGGTAGCCATTATTGTTTCTCCGCCTCCCGCGCGGCGATCCACTTGTCGAAGTCCTCCTGACTGACGACTTTCACCATGCCGTGCATCTTGTAGTGTCCCAGCCCGCAGAGTTCGGCGCAGGCAATCTCGTAATCGCCGGTCTGGGTGGGAGTGATATGCATGTGGATGGCAAGCCCGGGAACGGCATCCTGTTTAAAGCGCATGTTGGGAATAAAAAAGCTGTGAATCACGTCCACCGCGCGCAGGGTGAGATCGACCTGGCGGTTCACCGGGAGAAACATCGTTCCGGTGACGACATCGTCCTTGGCGGCAGGATCGCTGGTATCGAGTCCGATCGCGGCCTCGCTGCCGGCAGAAGGATCCATGAGCTTGGGATTCGTGATGCCGAATTTTCCGTCAGGACCGGGATAGCGGAAGTACCACGCGAATTGCATGCCGGTGACTTCGACGGGAACGGCCGAGGCCTGGGCCGGTTCGAACCGTTCCGCTGCCCAGATCTTGCTGCCCATCAAGTTCAGGCCTACAAAGAGGACAGCGGTCAGCACCGTCCAGACGATCTCCATGGTCGTGTTGCCGTGGGAATAGTCCACGGGAGGCGCGGAAGATCCTCGATCGCGGTATTGCCACACGAACAGTCCCAGCGAGCACTGGGCCAGCACGAAAACGATCCCCATCAGAATGTAGGTAGTGACAAACTGATGATCGATGGCCGCTGCCGACGCCGAAACGCCCGCCGGCAACCACCAGGGATGCCAGATGAAAAAGTATGTGCTGACAAAAGTGATCAACCAGATAACAGCCAGAAGAGCGAGGCCCATCTACAACGACCTCCAGGGTCGATTTTCCGCACACCGCAGCGCGCCAAAACCGAAAACTGCGGATGGCCGCAAAGTCTATCACAGCGGCCTGTGACAAGTGCAAGTCGCCTCCCGGTGTGCGCGTGCGCACTGTGGGCCACACTCGCGCTCAAGCCGCAAGCTACAATCGTTTTCCTATGTCGACCAAGGCACGGGGTCACGGCCACGACACTCGTTACGTGCGCCTACAGAAAAACTATTGCTTCGCCTGCGGACGGAACAATCCCGAAGGCATGCGCCTGAAGTTCAGCTACGACGAAGAGCGCGACTGCTTTGTCTGCCGCTTTCGCCTGGGCAAGCGCTTCACCGGCCCGCCCGGTCACTGCCACGGCGGCATCATCGCGACTCTGCTCGATGAAGCTATGGGCAAGGTCAACAAGCTCCGCCACGTGGTCGCGTTGACTTCCGAGATCACTGTGAAATACCTGAAGCCGGTGCCGCTGAACAAGCCCCTGCGCGTGGAGTCACGCGAAGTGCGTGTCCGCGGGCGCAAGCACGTGAACATGGCCGAGATCCTGAATCAGAAAGGCGAGGTCCTGGCCCAGGGACAAGGAC
>JBKPIZ010000021.1:0-13166 GCA_046730495.1 Pseudomonadota bacterium | reverse complement strand
GCATATCGATCCGACCTTGTCGTACCGTTTCGCCTGCCGGGTCGGGGTCTGCGGCTCATGCGCGATGACGGTGAATGGTAAGCCGCGCTGGACCTGCCGCACCCATGTCGCCAAGGTCGCAGGCGGCGGCAATCTTGAAATCGGTCCGCTCGAAAATTTGCCGGTGATCAAGGATCTCGCTACCGACATGCAGCCATTTTTTGAAAAATGGCAGCAGGCGAAAGGCGCCTTTGCGCCAACCAAAACGCGGCACGACGCTATCGCGCGGACCAAGCCGGACATGCCGGCGCGGAAAGCCGTCGACGCGGCCATCGAATGCATCAATTGCGGCGTGTGCTACGCGGCCTGCGATACGGTGCGCTGGAACGCCGATTATCTGGGCCCGGCGGCGCTCACCCGCGCCTGGACGCTTCTCAACGACGAACGCGACGGCGGCAACGCCGCCCGCCTGCAAGCCATCGCCGGCGCTGGCGGCTGTCACGCCTGCCATTCGCATCAATCCTGCCAGGAGCTGTGCCCGCAGGCGCTCAATCCGACCGCGGCCATTGCCGCGCTCAAACGCCGGACCGCGGCGGCCTATCTCAAAGGCGAGATCAAGGTATGAACGTGCGGCTCTATCTGTGGCAGCGCACCACCGCCGCCGTGATGGCGCCGCTGGTCGTCGTTCATATCGCCATGATCTTCTATGCGACGCGGCAGGGCATGAGCGCGGCCGATATTCTTTCGCGCACGCGCGGCAGCATCGCCTGGGCGGCGTTCTATGGCCTGTTCGTGCTTGCGGTTTCGATCCACGCTTCGATCGGCGTGCGCAATATATTGATCGAATGGACGCCGCTGCCCGAACGGCGCGTTGATGCTTGCGTCGTTTTTTTCGGACTCGTTCTTGCAGTGCTCGGCCTGCGCGCTGTTGCCGCGGTGGTGCTGCCGTGACCGGGCGCGCAATCAAGCATCGCGACAGCGCCTTGTGGCTCGCCGCGATGGTGCATCGCATCTCAGGCTTGACGCTCGCACTCTTTCTGCCGCTGCACTTTCTGGCGCTTGGCCTGGCGATCGAAGGCGACGCGCGATTGGAGAGCTTTTTGCGCTGGAGCGATCAGCCGCTGGTCAAAGCCGCCGAAATCGGCCTGGTGTTTTTGTTCACCGTGCATCTGCTCGGTGGCTTGCGCATCCTGGTGATCGAGAATTTCGACTGGCGCGACGGACAGAAGCAGCTCGCCACATTGGCGGCGGCGCTTTCCGCCATCGTCGCCTTCGCTTTCCTGGTACGCGTGTTCTGAAAGTCATGATAGTCGAGCACCTCAAGACCGACATTCTGATCCTCGGCTCCGGCGGCGCCGGGCTGTTTGCGGCGTTGCATGCGCTCAAAGCCAATCCCGATCTCGATGTGACGGTTGCGAGCAAGGGGCTCCTTGGCAAATGCGGCTGCACGCGCATGGTACAGGGTGGCTACAACGTCGCGATCATTCCCGGCGACTCGATCGAACGGCACTTCATGGACACGATCGAGGGCGGCAAATGGCTGCCGCACCAGGAACTCGCCTGGACGCTGGTCTCGACCGCCGTCGAGCGCGTGCGCGAACTGGAAAACGAGATCGGCTGCTTCTTCGATCGCAATCCGGACGGCACGCTGCACGGCAAGGCCTTCGCCGGCCAGAGCTTCGATCGCACCGTGCACAAAGGCGACCTCACCGGTATTGAGATCATCAATCGCTTGATGGAGCAGGTCTGGGCGCGGCCGGTCCGCCACCTGGAAGAGCATCGCGCGGTGGCGCTGATCCCGGCGCAAGACGGCGCGCTTGCCGGGGCGCTGACGATCGATATCCGCAGCGGGGAATTCCGCTTCGTCCAGGCTCAGGCCGTGCTGCTCGCGACGGGCGGCGGCCCGACCATGTATCGCTATCACACACCGTCGGGCGACAAGAGCATGGACGGGCTTGCCATGGCGCTCCGCCTCGGCCTGCGGCTTCGCGACATGGAGATGGTGCAATTTCATCCGACTGGACTGCTCGCCGGCCCCGACACGCGCATGACCGGCACGGTGCTGGAAGAAGGCTTGCGCGGCGCCGGCGGGCATCTCCTCAATGGCGCCCTGCACCGCTTCATGGCCGAATACGACCCGAAACTCGAACGCGCTACCCGCGATGTCGTCAGCCGCGCCATCTATGCCGAGATGAAAGCCGGCCGCACCACGCCAAATGGCGGTGTTTACATCAAAATGTCGCATCTCGGCCCGGCCAAGGTGGCCAAAGAATTTAAAGGCATGGTCGACCGCTGCCGCGACTGCGGCTTCGATCTTGCCGGCGGACTGGTCGAAGTGGTGCCGACGGCGCACTATTTTATGGGTGGGGTTATTTGTGAGGTGGACACGGCGACGGAGTGCGCAGGCCTTTTCGTCGCCGGAGAGGATGCGAGCGGCATGCACGGCGCCAACCGGCTCGGCGGCAACGGCGTTGCCAATTCGACCGTCTTCGGTGGCATTGCCGGCGACGTGATGCCGCGCTGGATTGCCGAGAATCCCGGCCATCGCCTGCCCGACCCGGACCTGCTCGCTTTCGAAGTGGCGCGCGCGGAATACCCGTTTTCACGCAACGCCGGCGATCTCAACGCGCTGCGCGAAAGGCTGCTCGATGCGATGTGGGACGATGTCGGGGTGGTGCGCGACCGCGCCGGCATCGAGCGCGGCCTTGCCGCGATTGACGCGATCGAAGCGGAATTACTCGCCACCGGAGTTGCCGACCGCGACCGCCGTTTCAACCTGACCTGGCACGATTGGCTCAATCTGCATTCGCTGTGCGAGATCAGCCGGGTGATTGCGCTCGCCGCGCTGCGGCGCGAAAATTCGCGCGGTGCGCATTTCCGTTCCGATTTCCCGGAGCCGGGGGACTTGGCAACTTCGACATTCACGGTGGCGCGCCAGAAAGGCGGACGGATCGAGATGAGCGACGCGCCAGTTGCGTTCACGCATGTCAAGCCGGGCGAGACGCTCATACGCGATCCGATCGCGGCCGAATGAGGCAAAGTTGATGATTCCACTCGCTTCCATTCAACGCACCGCCGAGGAGCTGATGGCGAAAGCGGCCATCGAAATCCCGGAGGATTATCTCGATGGCTTGCGCCGCTGCGCCGATACCGAAAAGGGCGATCTCTCGGCCTTTGTCATCAAGGCGATGCTGGAGAACTACGAAGCCGCCAAAGAAGATCGCCGCGCCATGTGCGGCGATACCGGCCTGCCGCGCTGGTACGTGAAGATCGGCAATGAGGCGCGGATCCAAGGCGGCCCGGTGGCGCTCGAAGCGGCACTGCGCCGCGCCACCGCGCGCGCCACCACGTCCGTGCCGCTCCGCCCCAATCGCGTGCATCCGCTCTGGCGCACCGACCACAACAACAATGTTGGCATCAACGCGCCGGAGATCGAATACGCCTTTCACCCCGATGCCGACTGGATCGAGCTTACCACCGTGCACAAGGGCGGCTTGTTCGGCACCGATTACCGCATGCTGTTTCCCGGCGACGGCATCGAAGGCATCAAGCGCTTTTATCTCGACACGCTCATAGGCTTCGGCAAGCGCGGGCTCGCCTGCCAACCGGCGATCGTCGGCATCGGGCTCGGCGGTTCCAAGGACACCAGCATGGTGCTCGGCAAACAGGCGTCGTGCCTGCGCATCGTCGGTTCGCGCAATCCGGACCCGCGCATCGCCGCGCTGGAAGAGGAATTCAAGGAGCTTGGCAACAATATCGGCATGGGCGCGATGGGCTTTGTCGGCTCCTCGATGGTGATCGATTGCCATATCGAGGTCGGCTACTGCCACACCGGCGGCTTGCCGATGTCGGTGCACATGTTCTGCCTGTCCTCGCGCCGCGCCTGCGCGCAGATTTCCGCGCAAGGCAAGGCAACGTTCCGCACCGATCCGATGTGGTTCACCGACTACATGCGCCGTGAAACGGCGGAATGGGGACGGCAAACCGCGGAGGCGGCGGAATGAATTTTGTGGGGACGCAACAAGCAATGTCGCCGGAAGCGGTCGTGCAACGACAACTCGACGCCTATAACACCCGCGATATCGATGCCCTGATGGCGATTTATGCCGCGGATGCGCAAATGTTTGAGCACCCGGCAAAGCTATTGGCGAGCGGATCGGCGGCTTTGCGCGAGCGATTCCTGGCGCGGTTTAAGGAGCCAAACCTTTACGCCCAACTTTTGAAGCGGGTGGTCATGGGCAACACCGTTATCGACCACGAACGCGTGACGCGAACGTTTCCCGAGGGTACCGGTACGGTCGAGCTGGTGATGATCTATGAAATACAAAATCAGAAAATAGCCAAGGCGTGGGTCATTGCCGGCGCGGCGAAGCTTGACAACGCCGCGAAGACGGCGTGACCCGGCAGAAGGATCATGAGCGAGCTCAAGACTGTCCGTCTTAATCTGCCCGCGCGCACCGAAGATCTGCGTGGACTCGAGATCGGTTCGGTTGCCTATCTGAGCGGCCGGCTCTTCACCGCGCGCGAAGGCGTCTGCAAGCGCGCCATCGCCGACGGTTTGGGCATGCCGGCGGGAGAGGATGCTCTCGGCATCACAAATTTCCACTGCTCGCCGGCGGCGAGCATCAACCCTGACGGCGGCTACACCGTCGGCGCGGTGACCGCGACCGCGTCGTTCCGCTTCGCGCAATGGCTTGACGGCTGGTTCAAACTCTCCGGCTGCAACATCATCATCGGCAAGGGCGGCATGACCTCGGAGGTCTATCGCGAATTCTTTGTGCCGAATAACGCGATCTATCTCACCACGGTCGGCTACGGCACCGGCGCCCTGCTCGGCCGCGGCATCAGGCGCGTCGCCGGCGTCTACTGGCGCGAAGAACTCGGGCTCGCCCAAGCGGTCTGGGTATTGGAAGTGGAAAATTTTGGTCCATTTCTGGTCGAGAGCGATCTCGCTGGCAACAGCTTGTTCGAGCGCGAGAACGCCAAGATCGCGCCCGGCCTCGAACGGCATTATGCCGGCACCCGGCCGGCCACCCTGCGCCGCTACGGCGAAACCGACGACAAGACCAAGGAAGTCATTTGAGAGCCCACAGCAGCGTGGTCGTGGGCTAAAGCGAAATGATTTTGTATTTAATCAACGTTTCGCTTTAGATTGTTATTGGAGCATGATCTTTTCGGAAAACCGGTTTCCACTTTTCCGGATCATGCTTTAATGAACGATCGTGACTATCGCGACGAGATCGTGCGGCTTGAGGCGCTGATTGATGAACTCGCCGCCACGATCGAAAGCTGTCGCAAATTTATCCTAGCCGGGCGGATGCTCGTGATTGGCGGTGGAGCGGTTCTGGTCGCCATGTTGATCGGCGCGCTCCCGCTCAATCCGTCGGTTATGGCGGTCGCCGTTGCGGCAGTGCTCGGTGGCATCGTCGCCGCCGGCTCGAGCCACAGCACTGCGAAAGAAGCGACGCGTGAGTTAACTACAGCCGAGGCGAAGCGGACGGCGCTCATCGGACAGATCGATCTTCGGCTCGTATCCGATCGCGACGGTGCGCAATGAAGAGCATTTTCGATTCAATATCGGTTCGCGTGTACAGTGCGTTGTTAACCAAAGAATACTCACTCCCGTGATTTCGATCACAGACATCGATCGGCGTGGTGGGTCATGATCACGCATCATGGAATGGAAGCTCATAGACACCGCACCGTTCGACCGCGATCTGGAACTGGCGGTCATCGACACCAAAGGGGCGCATTCCGTCGCTTTTCCGTGTCGCCGCCTTGCGGATAATCGCTGGATCGACGCCGAAACCAGCAAGCAGGTTTGCTTTCACTACATACACCCCACACATTGGCGGGATTGGTTGGCTAACTAGTTTTCGGGCCCGGCGGTATGTTGAGCCAAATCAATGTTTCAAATTCATAATCGCATTTGTTGCAGATCCACGTGTGACGAACATTATCCCGCTTGAGAAACTCCGAATAGGCGGGCGCGTTCAGTAATTCGCCACATTTTGGGCAGGCGCTCCGCCCGAAATACCATTCATAAATGAGGCTCCTCGGCACAGAGATGCGCGGCCTCATACTCAACCCTTATCTGCCCTAAATCGGAATCTTGCCCCAACCAGCGTCCATTGTTGCGTTAGCGCTTTCAACTTTCCTTGAAAGATATCCAGCGCATTTAATCGCAGAGCAAATCCACAGATTAATGGACGTGTAATGGAAAATGCTTCCTGACTTTACGGGCCTGCCCACGCGTACCGTTTCTTTGTGCGCAATCCAAACCCAAGTTCTGTAAAGAGATTTCTTCCGCAGACGGCAGAGCAGCTTGGGAAAAACGTGGCGTGGTATTCGCGCCACAGGGCGGGATTTTGTAGATCGGGCCAGGAGCCGCCGTTTATTTGACACGGTCGAGGGATCAGCTGACCGAATTGGGGCTACATTGTGCTGACCGACACCACTGTTTTCAGAAAAAGCATCGCCGCGCTCCCGCTTAAGATCTACCAAGCCGGCGAGACGGTGCTTGCTGCCGGTTACACGACGGGCCAACTGCTGATTCTCAGAAAAGGCCTTGTCGCAGTGGCTAAAGAGGACGTCGAAATCGCCAGGGTGACTGACCCCGGGGCGGTTTTCGGCGAAATATCAGCGCTGTTAGATCAGCCGCACGCGGCAGATGTGCGCGCCTTGACGACCTCGCAGTTTCACGTGGCTGACGCGGCTGCGCTGCTGCAAGACCCGGCTGTGCTCCTCTACGTTGCGGCAATCCTGGCACGGCGTCTGGACGGCGCCAATCAAGCGCTCGTTGAGTTGATGATTCAGGTCGACCAGCCGCGCAAAATGATCGAAAAAACCGCCAAGAGGATAAGGGGACTGCTGGGCGCCAGCGGCGTCCATCTCCCGTATGCCGGTTACAATCTATTTAACTAAAACAGATAGCGACGCGATGCGTCGGACCGCATCGATGCGCACAACGAGCGCGATCAGCTTTCAGTATTGGCCGGCTGTTCTTCGGGTTCGGCTGACTCAGTAATGCGAGTCAAAGCGAGCTTGGACAGATGAGCTACAAGTTCGCGTAACTTTCGATTTTCTTCTTGTAATTCCCCAATTTTGTCCCGCGTCCCAACCTTGTGTTTCGGCGGCGCTTGAACGCGATGGCGGTCAGATCGTCGGATACGCCCCGTAAATCGATCTCACCGTCAGATTGACCCCAAAGCGAATCGGCCAGCCAAACTGTCAGTTAGATATGAGGCATAAATGTGGGACGATGGGTTGGTCGCTTTTATGGGCATATCTTGCAGGCTCTTCCAGCTCGAAGCGTCGGCAGCGCTCAGCCAAGACGCTGGCCACTTTGGGCGGCACCATCGACGACATCGATCAAGCGCGACGGCAATCAACCCGCTACAATGCCTCTCAAATTTGTGAGGCGCGATGAGACGAATGCTGCGGTGTGTGGCCGGTACGCTTCTGGCGCTCGCAATGACCCTCGGATGGTCGGTTTTTGCGAGCGATTATCCAAATAAACCAATCAAGGTTATTTCCGATTCCGCGCCCGGCAGTGCCGTCGACGTAAGTTTCCGCATGGTGATGGATCGGCTTGGCTCTGTACTGGGCCAGCAAATTGCCCCGATCGATCAGCCCGGCGCCGGTGGGGCGATTGCGGCTCGCGCCGCATCTGAATCGATCCCCGACGGATATACGCTGTTCGCGCCGGCGCTTTCTCTGTTCATCTCGCTTCCCGGCAAGGCCGAAAACCTGCCGCTGATCTTGCCGCGCGATTTCCTTCCCGTCGGTTCGCTGGCGCAGCTGTCCGTTTTTATATGCGCGAGCCCGCAATCCGGCATTAAAACGCTGCCGGACTTGATTGCCCGCGCCAAAGCGCGTCCGGGCGAAATCGCTTTTGCGGCCACCGGAATAGGACGAATAACGCATTTGACTGGACTGCTTCTGGAAAGCAGGGCCGGCATCAAATTGCAGGCGGTGCCCTATGCCGGCGGCCCCGCGGCGGCCCTTACTGACGTGATTGGCGGTCGCGTGCCGCTGATCATCGAAGGCTATTCTGGTATCGCTGGCGCGATACAGGCGCACAACGTTAATGTGCTGGCCGTTACGTCCGCGCATCGCCTGCCCGATTTTCCTGATGTGCCGACCGTGGCCGAGACCTTGCCGGGCTTCGCCACCGGAGGATGGCAAGGCATTGTGGCGCCGCTCGGGACACCCGCGGCAGCCATCCAGAAGATCAACGAAAGCCTGAGAAAGGTACTGGCTGAGCCGGACCTCGCCAAACAACTCGCATTGCGCGGCGCCTATGTCGATCCAATGTCGCCGTCTGAAGTCAATTCATTCATCAACGCACAGCAGGATCAGTGGCGTCCGGTCCTCGAAGCGTTCGAGGCGAGCGTCAAGAAATGACGGATTGAAAGTTGACTACTCCACGGCCATGCCCTTATCGGCCAATTCCTTTTTTGCTTTTTCATTCTTTGCCAAATGCGCCAGGCCCATGCCACGCAGTACATTGGGTGCCTTAGTGAACTGAATATTGTCGTAACCAACGATCTCCACTCTGTTGCCCCAAGGGTCCCGAAAATCGAGGAATGGACCGTCAAGTACGGTCACACCCGCTGCCTTTAATACCTTGCGGGCCGCTTCCTTGTCGTCCACGACGAGACCGAAATGTCGGCCATCATCTGCGGGCTGGCTGCGCCCCTTTTGCAGGGCAATAAACTGATCGCCCAGGTCGATGAAAGCCATGGCGTCGCTCTTGCCGCGCAGTTCGAATTTGAAGAGACGGCCATAGAACGCCAACGCCTCATCGATATCCCCCACTTCCAGCGCGATGTGGTTGAAGCCTATGACGCGCGGTCTCGCAAACTCGACCATCACAACCTCCTGTGCCGGTTTTAACGATTAAGTGGGTAACCGCGGCTCAGTCGGATAGGTCGGCATTTCGCGTTTTATTGATGAGCGGCGCATCGGACTGTGACGTCCGACCCCACTTTGTTTGGGATTGTGTTAAACTTCTAAAATTGGCTCGTCGCGGTTTTGTAAAAAGCCATTAGATTCAAGCAAATCAAGGGATTAAGCGTTGAGCGATTTCGCCCTGCGATTCGGCCTTGCCCTTGCTGTAGTGACTGTCGCCTCGGCGGCGGTCATCATCTCTCGCCGGAATTATGCCAAATCCGCCAATCTCGAGCGCAATATCGAGGCTTTTAGACTCGAGTTCCGGCGTTCGATCGATGCCGCTCAAGCGGCGACCATCAAAAGCATCGCCAGACAATTCACGACAATATCTTTTCAGTCATTAAGCCAATCGACTCGACAGTGAGGGATTTGGACGCGCGCGTTGCCAGACAACAACAACAGCATGCCGACGCAACTGCGGCCCACATGGCTGGAACCCAGATTTTGGATGTCCGCCTTGCGCGATTGGAAGAGCGCACCGACGCCAGCGCGATCCAGGATTTGGACGCTCGCCTTGCAAGGCTGGAACAGCACACCGATGCCACCGCGATCCAGAATTTAGATCGCCGTCTTGCGAAATTGGAAGAGCGCACTGATGCCGCCGCCATCCAGGATTTGGACGTCCGTCTTACGAGCTTAAAAGAGCATACCGAGACAAGCGCGACCCAAATCGCCGCGACCCAGAAGCAAACTTTAGAAGAGAATGAGCGGATTGCTGCCCAACTGGTGGGATTGAAGCACGACCTAACAGCGCTCGGCGAGCAGCAGCAAAACCTGACGGCGCTCAGCGATCAGCTGGCGCTGATCAAGAAAACAATCGATGAGGCTACTGTACGAGAGCAGGACATCAAGAATTCAACCGAAGGCATCGACGCTCGTGTCGTCGATGCGCAGACGCGCGCGGATGAATTATCTTCGCGTCTGCTGCTTGAAGAAAAAGCGCGCAAGGATCTAGGGACCCTCGTCAGCTTATTTGTCAAACGGCTCAAAAAGGTGAACGCAAACGCGACGGAGCTGGCGCTGCGTCTCAGCGATCTCGAGTGCCGCTTCCGTTTAAAAGCGACGCAGCTTGAAGAACGTCACGTTCTGCAACGTACCGACTCCCCGCCAACGAGCGACATAGCGAATCTGGCAAAGGATGCGAAAGGAGCCGATGGAGCGGGTCCAGTAAGCTCCAACGGCGAGAATGGCGGGGCCTCGGTACAGCCACCATCAAGCCAAGAAGCGTCCAATGAAGCAGGCGTTGAGGGGGAAAGTCGCTCCGATCATAACCGCGCCGACCAGCATGCAACGTGAGGGGTTTTTCTTCTCGGCTACGGCTGCCAAACGACTTCGCCGCTGCGCGCGGCAACCCTAACGGCGACGCGATCACAGCACCCGAATGAACGGCGGCTCGGCTTGCGGATCGATTTCGACTTCGGCGCCGTTGGCAATCGCTCTGGTGATATCGCACTCAAATCCGGAGATCATGGTGAAGTCGGCAAGCGCGGCGCCCTGCACCATGATCGGGTTGACGCGATTGAGCACGAGCGCCGCCGGCATCACATCGCGCGCCTTCATATCGTAGAGCATCCAGGCGGTGGCGACCCCACCTTTAGCGGCGTCCAGCACCAGCACGCGGCCGACATAGCTCTCGCCGGCGAGCTTGTGCTCCGGCCGTGAGAAGGTGCCGTGGATGCGATCGAGATCGTAGCGCGCCGAGAAGCCGTCGCTCGCGACCAGCGTCCTCGCCCGCACTTTGCGGCCCATGGCGGCGGCGGCGTAAAGGATCCTTCCGCTCACGACGTCAAACCCCATCAAATTTGCCGCCGGCACATGCCGCGTCGACACATTGTTCCATCGACAGCAATACCGGTCGATAGCCGTAGCCGCCGATGATGTTCACGAGCTTGGCTGAATTGCTGGCGAGCCGGCGCCAGCCATTGGCCTCGGCCATCTCGCGCGCATAGCTTTGATAGAAGCACATGCCGGACAGAACCGTGCCGCCGGCCGCCTCGATCCGCCCGGTCAGTCCCAAGCGATCGCAATCCGGCTTGACCTGCGGACTCGTCACCGCGAGCAGCGGGATGTTGGCGCGCCGTCCGTCGAGCAAGCCGGCGAGTTTCTGCATTTCCATCAGGCTGAGCTGCGGCGCCGAGAACACGATGAGATCGACCGCGCCGGTGTCGTTGGCATAGTGCTTCGCAAAGGCAGGGATATCGGCGTCGCCGATTTCATGCGTCGGCAAGGCGGCTCCCGTTGGCACCACATCGGCAAGCCGCATTGCTTCCGGCGTCACGCCGGCGATGTGAAAAAGTGCGACCGAGCCGAAGCTCGCCAGCGCGGCGCCGAAATGTTTGAGTTCGTCGGGACCGGGCACGCGCTCGATGCCGACAAGCGCCGGTACTTGCCAGTAATCGCCGGCCAGGCGGCCGACAATGCCGCCAAGCGCGCCCCATTCATTGAGCGCGCGCGGCGTGCACGCCAATTCCACCAACAATGTCGCCTGGCGCTGTGCGTCAAGGTGATAACCGTAGCGCGGCGTGCGCCCGGTGAGGCCCGAGCTCAAAGCCGAAGGACCGCCTTCGAAATTCGACCGCGCGCCGCATACGCTGTTGCAATAGATCACCACGCCGGTATCGCCATAGGCGACGTGCTCGCCGCGCACCGGCGGCATGATGGTCTGATAATTGATGCAGGTATCGGTCATCAGCACGCCGAGCCTCTCGAAAGCGGCGATGGCGCGGCGTTCGAGTTCGAGCATCCACGGCTGCTGCTTGAGGCGATGTGCCTGGGCGAAATCGGTGCCGCGCGGATCGGTGATGGTCGGGATGCGGACCTGGCATTGCTCGCGCGGCAGCTTGCCCCAGCCCTCGAGCCATTCGACGCCGGCAGGCCCGAGCGACTCGGTGTCCGCCATGATGTGCGCCTGGCCGACCGGTACGAAATCCTCAGCGCCGAGATAATTGCCGACTTTGATTTGATGCTCGATCGCCCATTGCCGCAGCGGGCCGAATTCGCCGCCGCGCATGGCTTGCTCTTCGCCGGTCAGTTTCACGGCGCGGCGACTTGCATGAAGCGGCGGCGGTGCGCGGTCATTCGCCGACGACGCCGGCTTCCTTGATCAGCGGCACCCATTTATCGACTTCGGCATTGACCAATTGCCGCAACGCCTCGGGCGAGCGCTGATCGGGCAGCGGCAGATCGGCTCCGATCTCCGCGAAGCGTTTCTCGATCTCGGGATTGCCCATGGCTTTGGCAACCGCGCCGTTGATACGCGACACGATCGGCGCCGGCGTTGCTTTGGGCATGAACAGTGCCGACCAGGCGAGCGTGTGCAGTTGCGGCAAGCCGGCTTCGTCCGCGGACGGCACCTTGGGAATCGCCGCTGCGCGCTGCGGAATGGTCACGACGATGGCGTTTTCGCTGTCGTTGACGATGTGCGGAGTCGCCGTGACCACCTGATCAAATAATAGGTCGATCTGCCCGCCGAGCAGATCGTTGATGGCCTGCGACAGCCCGCGATAGGGCACGTGGACAACGCTGGCGCCGGTGAGATGATTGAACAGGAGCAGGGTCAGATGCGAGATCGAGCCGACGCCGGCGCTGCCCATCGTGGTCTTGCCCTTATTGGCTTTGGCGTAAGCGACAACATCGTTGAGGCTGTGCAGCGGCAGCGTCTTGCGCGTCACCAGCACCATCGGCGTGGTGGCGACTAAAATCACCGGCGCGAAATCGCTGCGCGGATCGTAAGGCAGTTTCGGATACATGCCGAGGCTGGCGGCGTGCGTCCCGAGATTGCCCATGATCATAGTGTAGCCGTCCGGATCGGCGCGGGCGGCGCGCGTCGCGCCGATCGTGCCGCCGGCGCCGGTGACGTCCTCGACCACCACTTGCTGGCCGAGCATCGGGCTGATCGTTTGTGAAACCAGGCGCGCCAGAATGTCGGTCGGCCCGCCAGCGGCGAACGGCACGATCATGGTGATCGGGCGGCTCGGATAATTGTCTTCGGCGCGCGCGCTTAGGGCACCGGCAGCGCCCGCGATCAACAAACAAACAACTGCGACCACAAGCCGATGAAACTCGCGAACTCCGATCATTTTTCTCCCCGGCGCAGAAACGAAGGCAACTCTAGGGGGGCGTGAGAGTGAGTCAATGCGACAGGAGCGCGATGTGCGAGCTGCGTCTTGTCCAGGGAAATTGCGCTAGGCGGCACTGGTACAGCTGGGTGGATTCGAACCACCGACCTCCTG
>JBKPIZ010000020.1:0-3199 GCA_046730495.1 Pseudomonadota bacterium | reverse complement strand
TGGCGCCGCCGGCCTTGACCAAAGGCGCGGTGCCGAGATCGAGCTGGCCGACATGCGCGAACACGCCGACGATCAAAACAAAACATGCGCACAACAGGCCAACGACCACGATCTTCAAGTGCGTCTGACGATCAGCGCTATAGATCGAATGATTCATAGCCGCCTCCGATTCGTAAACTGAGTAGAGCGCAGTTTCCGCAGCCCGCCTGTGATCTGCGGCACAAAGAGGTGCTTTCGGCTAACTGGCTTGAATGTCGGGGCTTTTAACGCTTTCGCGCCGGGCGCAAGTGACCGGGCTAGAGCATGATCCCGAAAAGTGGACACCGGTTTTCGGAAAAGCTCACGCTCAAACAACAAGCTAAAGCGAAATACTGAATCGACCTAAAATCATTTCGCTTTAGCGGAACGTTACGGTCGCGATGGCGCGGCTGACCTTGTCCGGCGCCCAGAAGGTCACCGGTCCGGGCGCGGCGCCTGGCGCGGCGATATTGGTGCCCTGGCCGGGCACGTTGAGAAGCTGCTGGCCCGCGGCGTTCGACACGCTCACCGCTCCCTCGATGAGGAATACGCCGAGCGCCTGATCGTCGATCGGCCCGCCCCAAAACTCGGTGCCGCGGATGCCGACGATTGCGACCGGCGTCGTCACGCTGACGTCCGCGCTCGCCAGTTTCGAGACCTGGCCCGACACAAAGCGGAAGGCACCGACCAGACCAAACTTGATCGTGCCGCTGCTGGCGGCCGAGTCGAACACGTAACGATCGAGCGTCAGATTCGCCTTCTCGCCGAGCGTCAGCCGCGTGTTGTCGGTGAAGGTGACTTCGAGCCGCGCAGTTTCGGCGGTAGCGACGGTCTCGTTGCGAAAGACCGCGGCGTTGAGCGAAAGCGCGCGCGTAGCGCCGCTACGCGTGGCGCTGGCCTCGCCCTGGATGCGGCTGACCATGCCGATCGCGTCTTGCGCCGCGGATTCGCCGCCGGCGAAGCCGCAAACCAGCATCACCGCAATGATGGCCAGCCGCTGCATCATGCGCCTGTCGATCCGCGCTTGCCGTAACGATTTGGTGGGCACGGCGCTACGTGCGTTTGCCCACCCTACAATAGATCTCGTTGTTCAGCCTAACCCAACCCGAACTTACAGTGGGGTGTTCAGCTCTCTTATGATCTTGCCCCATTTGTCAGCGTCCACACGAGTCAAATCCGCAAGTTCATCGGGGCTCGATTTCGCCACCTCCACCGCGATGTCCGCCATTTGTTTTTTCACACTGGGCAGAAAAAGGATGCGGTCGATCGCTACATTGAGCCGCGCGATAATCTCTTGTGAAAGACCGGCGGGGCCGTAAGCCGCGTACCAGACCGCCATTTCGAAACCAGGGATGGTTTCGGCAACGGTCGGCACATCCGGTAGAAGCGGAGAACGCTTGGCCTCGGTGACAGCTAAGAGCCGCAACTTTCCGGCTTTTACGTGCTCGAGGCTCTGCGTGCCGGCGGTGAACATGAGTTGCGTCTGGCCCGCAACCGTGTCGGCAATGGCGGGTGCTCCGCCCCGGTAAGGCACGTGCACCATCGCGACTTGCGCCATCTTTTCGAACAATGCACCGCACAGATGGTTGGTCGAGCCGGCGCCGGCCGAAGCGTAGGCAATCTTTCCCGGATTGGCTTTTGCGTAGGCAATGAATTTGCGAACATTGTTGGCAGGAACCGCTGGGTGCAGCACCACCGTATTGGTCACGTAAGCCAGCAGCGTTATCGGCGAGAAATCGTTCACGCCATCAAACGGCATTGCCGCAAACAACGCGTGATTCATGGTGTGTACACTCATCGTATTGAACAGGAACGTGTAACCGTCAGGCGCCGATCGCGCCACGACGGCGGTGCCAATATTGCCCGACGCTCCCGAGCGGTTCTCGACGACGACCGGCTGGCCGAGCGCCTGGTACAGATGTTCGGCAACGATGCGCGCCAGAATGTCGGTCGATCCGCCGGGCGCGAATGGCACGACGAGCGTAATGGGACGATCCGGATAGGGCGCAGCGCGGAGTTTTCCCAGCGACGCGGCCGCCGCACAACCGGCCACACCGCAGAGGATGACGCGTCTATCAAGCCTCGTCATTGCGTCACTTTTGCACGGCCCGCGCCTCTGCGCGAGCCATAGCATCAACCATCCGCGCTTGTCGTAGCGGTTTGGTGGGCACGGCGCCGCGCGCCTTTGCCCACCCTACAATAGAAATCCGGGCTACTTGTCCTCGCCTTCTTCCAGCTCGCCGATATGGTGCTGGGCATAGAGTTCGAGGCCGAGCTTGGCGACGAGATCGAGCTGAGTTTCGAGGAAATCGATGTGCTCTTCCTCGTCGTGCATCAGCTTTTCGAACAGATCGCGCGTCACGTAGTCGCGAACCGAATGGCAGTGGGTCGCGGCCTCTTCATAGAGCGTGCGCGCCGAGATTTCGGCGGCGAGATCGCAGTCGAGAACTTCCTTGACGTTTTGGCCGATATGCAGCGGATCGAGCACCTGCATGTTCGGGAAACCGTCAAGAAAGATGATGCGCTCGACGAGCTTGTCGGCATGCTGCATCTCTTCGATGGATTCCTTGCGCCACTGCTTGGCCAGCGATTTGTAGCCCCAATTGTCGAGCAGGCGGTAATGCAGCCAGTATTGGTTGACGGCGGTCAATTCGTGCCGCAGCGCCTTGTTGAGGTAATCGAGGACACCGGGCTCGCCTCTCATCACTTTGCTCCTGGAATCGAACCTAATGGCTGGATTATAGCGGTTGCGATCCGGCTCGGAAGCCTGCCGGGCGCCGCGCGGTTTGAGGCTTGATCAACGGATCGGGAGCGGCGCGTCAGGAGCCGGCGTTTCGGCAGCACGTCGACGGCGATGCGGCCCCGGGGACCGCGAGCGCTTCGTCCATAATGCGCCGAATGGTGCGGGCGCAACGCCCGCACTGAGCGCTGCAACCCAGGCAATGGTAGACCTGCCCGGTCGTGCGCGGAACGTTCTCGCCCGCCGACAGCGCCGAGCGCACGTCGTGGTCGGTGAAAACGTTGCAAGAGCACACGATCATTGCGGGGGAAGTCCCGGCAGAGACAGCCTTAAGAGAGAAAGTCTCTGCAAAAATCGGTCCGAATTGAAACCGTCAATAATGCAGGCCCTGCACGGTTGCAAAGAAAAAATCATTTTTTGTAAGCGTTCTAAGTTACGAGC
>JBKPIZ010000019.1:0-3740 GCA_046730495.1 Pseudomonadota bacterium | reverse complement strand
TGCCGTTCGGTCCGGGCTGGCATACCCCGCGCGCGATGAACGAAGAAGATATGGCGCGGGTGCGCGCCGATTTTGCCGATGCCGCCAAACGCGCAGTGCGGCTCGGGTTCGACGCCATCGAACTACACTTCGCGCACGGTTATCTGCTGCACAGTTTCGTTTCACCGCTGTCCAACAAGCGTAACGATGAATTCGGCGGTTCGTTCGAAGGCCGCATGCGCTTCCCGCTGGAGGTCGTGCGCGACACCCGTGCGGTCGTGCCGCGCGGGATTCCGCTTGGCGCGCGGATCACCGGCACCGATTGGGTCGAGGGCGGGCTGACCGCGGACGATGCGGTCAAAATGGCCAAGGCGCTCAAAGCCGCCGGTCTCGATTACGTCGATATTTCCTCGGCCAACATCACGCCGGAAAGCCGCTGGCCGAACGATCCCGGATTCAACGTTCCGATTGCCGAGCGCGTGCGGCGCGAAACCGGCCTGCCGGTTCGCGTCGTCGGCATGATCGTCAATGCCAAACAGGCGGAGGCGATCGTCGCCGAGGGCAAGGCCGATATGATCGCGATGGCGCGCGCCTTCCTCGATGATCCGCATTGGGCTTGGCACGCCGCGCAGATACTTGGCGCGGAAGTGGCGCGCCCGCCGCAATATGCGCGCGTCGGGCCGGCCTTATGGCCCGGCGCTGCGCTGCGCGGTTGATGGCGGAACTCGGCCGTAAGCGAGCGCAAGTTGGCCCGGCTCGGCGCCGAGGTAATAGGCAAGCCGCAGCCGCCACATCAGTAAAATTGTGCGCAACACGCCGTGATAGTCCCAGCGGCGGCCCGAAGTCACAGCCGGCGCGGCGATGCAGCAGGGCCGAGACAGACGCTTGAGCTTGCGCGACAGCGCGATGTCTTCCATCAGTGGTAGATCGGGAAAGCCCCCAACCGACCAAAACGCTTTGTCGGCGACGAAAATCGCCTGGTCGCCGGAGGCGATGCTGGTGAGCCGCGAGCGCCAATTGATCATCCGGGCTACAAGCGCGAGTAGCGGGTGCCGGCCGGCGATGCGCAGGTCGAAACGGCCCCAAGCGCATTCAAAAGCGCGGCCCAAAAGCGCGCCCGCAATCAGACGATCGGCGTCATCCGGCAGCGTTGTATCGGCATGAAGGAAGAGGAACACGTCACCGCTGCCGAGCGCGGCCCCGGCATTCAGTGCCGCGCCGCGGTTGCGCGGACTGGCGATCACGCGATCAGCGAAGGGATAGGCCAGCGCCCCGGTGCCGTCGCTGCTGCCGCCATCGACGACGATGATTTCGACGCCGCGCGCCCGCAATGGCGCGAGCGCCTCCAGCGCCGCGGTGATGATCGGCGCTTCATCGAGGACAGGAATGACAATAGTCAGCCGCCCCATGTCAAAAACCATGTGGCAACATTGCCGGCAAAGCCGCAGTCGGGCAACCTCGCTTGAACAAGTGAAACAATCTGAATGGCCAACCCTGTTCTGGTCGAAGTGATACGCGGACCCCTGGTCGAAAGCCGGCACCGCGGCGCCGTTGCCGTGTCCGACGTCGAAGGCCATAGCATTTTCACGGTCGGCGATGTGACGGCGCCGGTATTTCCGCGTTCCGCGGTGAAGGCGTTGCAGGCTCTGCCGCTGATCGAGCACGGCGCGGCCGATCGTTTCGGCTTGAGCGAGGAGGAACTGGCGCTCGCTTGTGCTTCGCATAGCGGCGAAGCTGCGCACGTCGCCGGTGTCGAGCGCATGTTGGCGAAAGTTGGACTTAAGCCGTCCGACTTGCGCTGCGGCGCGCATTGGCCGATTGCGCAAGCCGCGGCCGCCGCCGTGGCGCGTTCCGGCGCGCCGACGCCGCTGCACAACAATTGTTCCGGCAAGCATGCGGGCTTCTTATGTGTCGCCCGCGCGCTCGGCGTCGATCATGGAGACTACTGGCGACGGGAGCATCCGGTGCAGCGCTTGGTTCGAAGCGCGCTTGAGGATTTTACCGGCGCCGCACTGGGTGAGGCGGTCTGCGCGATTGACGGCTGCTCGGTGCCGACTTGGGCGGTGCCATTGCGCAATCTCGCGCACGGCTTTGCCAAATTCGGCAGTGGTGGCGGAATTTCCCCCGAGCGCGCGGCTGCGGCGGCGCGACTGCGGCAGGCCTGCGCGAATAAACCATGGTATGTCGCCGGCACCGACCGCTTCTGCACCGAGATCATGCAGCTGCTCGGCGAGCGGGTGTTTGTGAAGACCGGCGCCGAAGGCGTCTATTGCGCCGCGCTGCCGCAGCAAGGATTGGGGATTGCTCTCAAATGCGATGACGGCGCAAGCCGCGCCGCGCAGGCGATCATGGCGACCGTCATTGCGCGGTTTTTGCCGCTCGCCGCGAACGAGCGCGCGGCGCTGGCGCGCTTCGTCGCGCCGAGGTTACGGAATTGGAATGGTTTCGAGATCGGGCGGGTCGAGGCAACGGATGCGCTGCGATAAGCGGTTGGGTCAAACTCCGGCAGGCTGCAATCAATGCGATCAGCAGATCTTCCCCGGCGGTGACAAGCCGCGAAAGGGACGGCGTGCGGCGCAGTGAGCTTGCGCGCCGCGGCGTCGCGCTGATCCACGGGATGTGAACAAATTGCACCAGCGGCCGGCCGTCGTGCGCGCCCTGCAGGGCGCGCCAATAGGCGTAATTGCAAAGATATGCGCCGGCATCGCGCGATAAGCGTGCGGGCAACGCCGTTCGCCGCAGCGCGTTGAGGAGGCGCGGGAAGGGTGCGTTCCCCGTCAATGCACGCTGACCGGGTTCGATGCCTGCGCGCTCCGGACGCCAACCCCTGACATCGGGGAATAAGATCGAGCGCTTATTGCGCGCGCGGGTCTCGATGCAAACCTCTCGCCGCCGACCGGCAAGACCGAAGATCAGGACGACGTCCGGCTTACGCGCCAACAGTTTGGGCAGATCGCGGTCGACTGCGCTGTATGCCGTCGCAAAGACGTGACTTGTGATCTCGGTCGCGGCGAGTGCCGGGCGTCGCCGGCGCGCCAGCGCGACGGCCAAACGGCCACTCGGATTCGACGGCGCGCCCGCGAATGGACCGAAGCCTGCGATCACAACGCGCATGAGACTACCGCGCCAGCATTGCCGCGATCTTCTCCACCGCGGCAGACGGCGCCAGCTGGCCGGCGGCGACGTCGGCCTCGATCCGCGGCAAAGCGGATTTCAAAGCGCGATCGGAGCGCAACGGTTCGAACAGCCGCTCTTCCAGCATGGTCCACATCCATTTCACCTGCTGCTCGCCGCGGCGGCCCGCGAGTTCGCCGGACGCGGTGAGCCGCGCCCGTTGCTCGAGAATATGCGACCAGAGGGCTTCGATGCCTTCCCCGGTGAGCGCCGAACAGGTGGTGACCGGCGGCGACCAGTTCGGTGAGCGTGGCGACAAAATGTGCAGCGCCGCACTAAATTGCGAGGCGGCAAGCCTGGCGCGCGCGATATTGTCGCCGTCGGCCTTGGTGACGGCGATCATGTCGGCAAGTTCAACCACGCCCTTTTTCAGTGCCTGCAACTCGTCGCCGGCGCCGGGCAGCGCCAGCACGAGGAAAAAGTCGGTCATGTCGGCGACCGCGATCTCGGATTGGCCGACGCCGATGGTCTCGACCAGCACGATATCGTAACCGGCGGCTTCGCATAACAGCATGGTCTCGCGCGTCTTGGCGGCGACGCCGCCGAGCGTGCCGGAGGATGGCGAGGGGCGAATGAAGGCGTTCGGG
>JBKPIZ010000018.1:0-2308 GCA_046730495.1 Pseudomonadota bacterium | reverse complement strand
CCCTACCTCGAAAGCCGCTATTTTGGCGAAGGCGTGGGCATCGTCGTCAAACGCGGCAATGATCTGTTGCGGCAGGCTTTGAACTGGGCCCTGTTTCGGGATTGGGAGAAGGGCGGCTTTACGGATCTGTGGCTGCGCTATTTTCCGATCAGCCCGTTTTGAGTTTTCATCTTGGTGCAAACGCGTTTGACGATGCGATGCGACCTTTCTAGTGTCCCAATTCCGAAGTTCGTGGGCATTTGCGGCACCAGTGCCGCGTGCGAAATTTAACGCTGCGGAATTGATTAAAAGCGCATCATGACGGCGATCGACGCCCCTAGTGCCCCGCTTCGCGAAGTTGCCGAGCTCTCACACGCCTGGCCGTTCGAAGAAGCGCGCAAGATTGTCGCGCGGCTCAAGCGGCGGCCCAAGGACGAAGTCATTTTCGAAACCGGTTACGGACCCTCGGGCCTGCCGCATATCGGCACATTCGGTGAAGTCGCCCGCACCTCGATGGCGCGCCATGCCTTTCGCGTGCTGACCGATGACAAGATCAAAACCCGTCTGATCGCGTTTTCCGACGACATGGACGGGTTGCGCAAGGTTCCTGACAATATTCCAAACAAGGAGCTGGTCGCGCAGAATCTCGGCAAGCCGCTCACCCGCGTGCCAGACCCGTTCGGCACTCACGACAGCTTTGCCGCGCACAACAATGCGCGGCTGCGCGCCTTTCTCGATCAATTCGGTTTCGATTATGAATTCTTATCCTCGACCGCCTGCTACACGTCGGGACGTTTCGACGAGGCATTGCTCAAAGTCTTGCACCATTTCGAACAGGTGATGGAGGTGATGCTGCCGTCGCTGCGCGAGGAGCGAGCGCAGACCTATTCGCCATTTCTGCCGATCGATCCGCAAAGCGGCATCGTGCTGCAGGTGCCGGTGGTCGAGCATGACTCCAAGGCCGGCACCATCACCTACGAACATCCCGATCGCGGCGGGCGCGTCACCACGCTCGTCACCGGCGGCCGCTGCAAGCTGCAATGGAAGCCGGATTGGGCGATGCGCTGGGTGGCGCTCGGCGTCGATTACGAAATGGCCGGCAAGGACCTCATCGATTCGGTCAAGCTTTCGGGAGAAATCTGCCGCACGCTCGGCGGGACGCCGCCGGAAGGTTTCAATTACGAGCTGTTTCTCGACGAGAACGGACAGAAAATCTCGAAGTCGAAGGGCAACGGCCTGACCATCGAAGAATGGCTGCGCTATGCCAGTCCCGAGAGTCTGTCGCTGTTCATGTATCGCGAGCCGAAAGCCGCCAAGCGGCTCTACTTCGACGTGATCCCGCGCCATGTCGATGAGTATCTGCAATTCCTCGACGCCTATCCGCGGCAAGGACCGAAGGAGAAGCTCGGCAATCCGGTGTGGCACATCCACGACGGCGCGCCGCCGGCGCCCGATAATCCGGTGCCGTTTGCGATGCTGCTATCGCTGGTCACCGCCTCAAATGCTGCCAATGCCGACACGCTGTGGGGCTTCATCACGCGCTATCGACCCGGCGTGACGCCGGCCACGCATCCGCGGCTGGCCGCGCTCGTTGATTACGCGATCAACTACTATCGCGACTTCGTGGCGCCGGCGAAAAAGTTCCGCGCGCCCAGCGCCGCCGAGCGCGCCGCGCTGTTGGACCTGCGCGATGCACTGGCGCAGCTTCCGGCGCAGCCGACGCCGGAGGCTATTCAAGACGTGGTGTACGAGGTCGGCCGCCGCGAGCCATTCCTCGACAAGAGCGGCAAGATCAAAACCAAGGACGGCAAGCCGGGCGTGTCGCTCGACTGGTTCAACATGCTCTATCAGGTGCTGCTCGGCCAGGAAAAAGGGCCGCGGTTCGGCTCCTTTGTCGCCGCCTATGGCGTCGCCAACACCGTCGCCATGATCGACGGTGCGCTGGCGCGGTCGGCATGATGATCAATGCCGAACGATCTGTGACGACGATCTACAAAATCTGCGAGCGGGCGTCCTGGCGGCTCGCCGAGCAAACCGGGACCTATCGCGGCTCGGCGGCCGATACCCGCGACGGCTTCATTCATTTTTCCACGGCCGCGCAGGTTGCCGGAACGCTGACAAAACATTTTGCCGGACGCGGTGACCTCTTGCTTGTTGCCGTCGACGCCGGCGCCTTGGGTGAGGCTCTCAAATGGGAGCCGTCGCGCGGCGGCGAACTATTTCCGCATCTCCACGCCGCGCTGCCGCTCGCCGCGGTACGCTGGACAAAACCCGTGCCGGACGAAGTCGGCGGTCGGCGCCTATTACCGGAGCTCGCGCCGTGATCGGA
>JBKPIZ010000017.1:0-6816 GCA_046730495.1 Pseudomonadota bacterium | reverse complement strand
ACATCGCCGCCAGGACGAGCTTTGGCCTCGGCGAGCGCGACGCTAGAACCCACTCCGGCGCCAATGGTCGCTCCTAGCCCGAAACCGATCCGGGTGAGCAATGTTCGTCGTGCAATTTGGCGACTGATCATTTTTGTCTCTCGATTAAGTGTTAGGCAATTTGCCACAGCCTGGCGGCCCGCGTCGCCGCGCTGCAGCACGATCGCTACTCATGGTGTAACGGCGGCATCCCGGCGGCGTTTCGCCCGCAAGCTTAACCCATTTGCCAGTCTCGCGTCCTGCGCTGCCCTTTGCTACTGGGAGCGCGACGAGGCGCGCGATTGCGAAGTTCGTAACCGTTCATGCATAAACTCCCCAAAACGGCGCCACGCCGGCACATATATGTGATGGCGTAGTCCGGGAATGATTTTTCGCCAATTGCAATCTTTGCCACCGTGACATTCATGGGGTTACGGGGTTCATAGAGGAGGCGGAACGGAACTGGCGATGGATGCGCAAACAGCCGATCCGGAGCGCGGCATGTTGAAACGCCTGCGTGGGACCACGCGATTTTTCAACGCCAAGGTCGGCTGGAGCCGGCTCGGGGTTGTGCTGAGCCTCACCATCATCGCGATTGCGCTGGTGGTGCTGTATCGCATCCTGCGCGACATCGATCCCGATGAGCTCATCGACGCCATCGAAGCCACCGACTGGCGTACGCTGCTTATTGCCGCCCTATTCGTCGCTTGCGGCTATCTCACGCTCACCTTTTATGACCTGTTCGCACTGCGCACGATCGGCCGGCCGGACGTGCCGTATCGCGTCGCCGCGCTCTCTGGTTTTACCAGCTATGCCGTCGGCCATAATGTCGGCGCCAGCGTGTTCTCCGGCGGCGCGGTGCGCTATCGCATCTACTCCGCCTGGGGACTGAGCGTCATCGATGTCACCAAAATCTGCTTCGTCGCCGGCCTGACCTTTTGGCTGGGCAATGCCACCGTGCTCGGACTCGGCGTCCTGTATTCGCCGCAGGCGGCGCGAGCGCTCGATCAGCTGCCGCTGTGGAGCAATCGCCTGCTCGCAGTTGTGATCCTGACCTTGCTCGCCGCGTACGTGGCTTGGGTGTGGGCCAAACCGCGCGTTATCGGCCGCGAGGGCTGGCAGGTAACGCTGCCCGGCGGTCCGCTGACGCTGCTGCAGATTGCGATCGGCATTATCGATCTCGCCTGCTGTGCCGCCGCCATGTACATGCTGGTGCCGGACGAACCAAATCTCGGATTCGTTACGGTAGCAGTGATTTTCGTTGCCGCGACGCTGCTGGGATTTGCCAGTCACGCGCCCGGCGGCCTCGGCGTGTTCGATGCCGCCATGCTGGTCGCGCTGTGGCAATTCGATAAGGAAGATCTGCTCGCAGGGCTCTTGTTGTTCCGGCTGCTCTACTACGTCGTGCCGTTTGTGCTTTCACTGGCTGTGCTCGGCACCCGCGAAATTCTACTCAGCCGCGGCATGCGGCGTCTGCCTCCTGCCGCAACGCCGCAGCTCGGCGATACCGATCCGCGCGTTCGCCGGACGACTGACGTGCCTCGATGAGCGTGCCGCAATGGGCTTGGCCGAAGATCGCGCCGCTGCAAACGCTAAGCTCTGGCGTGGCGGCGTTGTGCTTGCGGCGGCGGCGCTGGTTTTTGCGATTTTGGCCGCGATGGGAACGCTGCCCGTTATTTACGCAGTGACGGGCTTCGCCGTCATTGCCGGCGCCGCCATTATTGGACTGCGCTCCGCCCGCGAGCAGGATCGCTTTGCGCTACCCGTCGTCGATGTGCAAACCGACGACGATTTGCTGCGCACCTTTGTCGCCGGTCTGCCGGATCCGGTTCTCGCGCTCGATCGCGATGGCCGCGTCATTGCGCTCAACGATCGCGCCCGTTCGCTCGCTCCGGCGCTGCGCCAGGGCGAGCCGGTGTCGTTTGCGCTGCGCATGCCTGAACTCATCGAGGCGATCGGCCGGGCCAGCAGAGACGGCGAAGAGCAGCGCGTCGTCTATTCCGAACGCGTGCCGCTGGACCGCTGGTACGAGACCGTGGTCACGCCGGTGAAGCGCCAAGCCAATGCGCGCAATCCCGACCTCGTATTGATGACTTTTCACGATCTCACGCCGCTGCGCCGCGTCGAAGAAATGCGCGCCGACTTCGTCGCCAATGCCAGCCATGAATTGCGGACTCCGCTCGCCGCCCTGTTGGGATTCATCGAAACGCTGCAGGGTTCGGCGCGGGAAGATGCCAAGGCGCGGGACCGCTTTCTTTCGATCATGCAGGAACAAGCGCGGCGCATGGCGCGTCTGATCGACGATCTGTTGTCGTTGTCGCGCATCGAGCTCAACGCCCATCGCCGGCCGGACACGCCGGTCGATCTGGTGCCGATCATTCGGCAAGTGTCCGACGGGCTGGAGAGCCTGGCGCGCGACCGCGGCGTCGCCGTCAACGTCGAAAATGCCGGCGTGTTGACGGTGCTCGGCGATCATGACGAACTGGTCCGCGTCTTCGAAAATCTGGTCGAAAACGCGCCCAAATACGGCGCGGCCGGACGCCGCGTCGACATCAGGCTTGGTCCCGGCACATCGGCGGAGGGCGAACCGGAAGCGCGCGTCAGCGTCCGCGATTACGGCCCGGGCATCGCGCCCGAGCATTTGCCGCGACTGACCGAACGCTTCTATCGCGTCGATGTCACCGAGAGTCGCGCGCAGGGGGGCACCGGGCTCGGTCTGGCGCTGGTCAAACACATTCTCAATCGCCATCGCGGCCGCCTCACCATCGACAGCGCGCCCGGCGCCGGCGCTACCTTCACCGTGCATCTGCCCACTACGATTGTCCCGCCGCCGCGATAAATACGCTGTCTTTCAAAGCCTTACGCTGTCATCCGGCTGTCATGGAAGCTTCATAGAACGGCTACGCGTCAGGCCTAACCGTCCGCCTGCTGCAGCTTTCGCCTCCAGGGCAAGCCCCACGATGCAGCGTTCTGACACACGGCGACTGAACGGCCCCATACCCGCATTAACCACATGCGGGGCTCGTTGCGCCGGATTCCATCCAAAGGAGACAGCACAGTGAAACGTTTCAGGATCATCGCCGTCGCCGGCCTGTTGGCCGCGACGGTCGTGCCCGCGGCCGCCGAGGACATTTCCGGCGCCGGCGCCACGTTCCCGTATCCGATCTACGCCAAATGGGCGGACGCTTATAAGAAAGAGACTGGCGTCGGACTGAACTACCAATCGATCGGTTCGGGCGGCGGCATCAAGCAGATCGAGGCCAGGACCGTCACCTTCGGCGCCACCGATGCGCCGCTCAAGGGTGAAGAGCTCGACAAGAACGGCCTCGTGCAATTTCCGATGGTCATGGGCGGCATCGTGCCGGTCGTCAATCTCGACGGCGTCAAACCGGGCGACCTCGTGATCGACGGGCTCACGCTCGCCAAGATCTTCCTCGGCGACATCAAGACCTGGGACGATCCGGCGATCAAAAAGCTCAACCCGAACGCCAAGCTGCCGTCGACCGCGATCGCGGTCGTGCACCGTTCCGACGGCTCCGGCACGACGTTCAATTTCGCTTACTACCTCGCGCAAGTCAGCGACGAGTGGAAGTCGAAGGTCGGCTTCAATACGTCGGTCGAATGGCCGGTCGGCATCGGCGCCAAGGGCAATGAAGGCGTCTCGAACAATGTCGGCCAGACCAAGGGCTCGATCGGCTATGTCGAATATGCCTATGCGCTTCAGAACAAGCTGGTCTTCACGAAAATGATGAACAAAGACGGCAAGGCCGTCGCGCCGACCAGCGAAGGGTTCCAAGCCGCGGCCGCCAATGCCGACTGGAATTCGGTCCCCGGCTACGGTGTCATCCTGGCCAATCAGGCCGGCGCTGCGTCGTGGCCGATGACGGCTGCCACCTTCATCCTCATTCCCAAACAGCCGCAGGACCCGGCGGCGGCAACTTCGGCGCTCAATTTCTTCGCCTGGGCCTATGCCAAGGGCGGCAAGATGGCCGAGGAGCTCGATTACGTACCGATGCCGGCCAAGGTGGTCGGCCAAATCCAGACGATGTGGTCCAAGGAGATCAAGGACAGTAGCGGCAAGCCGCTGCACGTGACCTCCAATTGAGCCCTTCTGCACCACGCCGGGCAGCCATGCGGGTTGCCCGGATTCCTTCCACCGGCTCGCCGCACCATCTTGCGCGGCGGCCGGTGCGCCGTTTGAGTGGACGCCGCGGGCCTCGGGCAATGGAGCGTCCTGATGAATTCGTCGCGGAGCCAATCTGTGGCTGATATCGCAATCCGAGAACGCGGTCTGATCGCGCCCGCGCCTGGCAGCCGCGCCAAGGTGCTCGACCGCCTGCGTCTGGGCGATGCCGCGTTCCGGCAGCTCACGCGCGCCGCCGCGATAGGCGTCTTGGTCCTGCTGAGCGCGGTGATCATTTCGCTGATCAGAGGCTCAATCCCGGCGCTCAAAACGTTCGGCTTCGGTTTCCTTGTCAGCGAGCGCTGGAATCCGGTGACCGAAATCTTCGGCGCCCTGCCGCCGATCTACGGCACCGTGATTACGTCCTTCATCGCCATGCTATTCGCAGTGCCGATCGGCCTGATGATCGCGTTCTTCCTGACCGAGCTTTGCCCGAAATGGCTGCGCCGGCCGATCGGCATTGCGATCGAACTGCTCGCGGGAATTCCGAGCATTATCTACGGCATTTGGGGATTGTTCGTGTTCGCCCCATTCCTGCAGGAGACGCTGCAGCCGTTTTTGATTGGGACCTTGGGTCATGCGCCTCTGATCGGGCCGCTGTTCGGCGGGCCGCCTTACGGCATCGGCATGCTGACCGCGGGGCTGATCCTCGCGATCATGGTGCTGCCCTTCATCACGTCGATATCGCGCGACGTGTTCGAGGCCGTCCCCGCCGTGCTCAAGGAAGCAGCCTATGGGCTCGGCTGCACTACCTGGGAAGTCACGCGTAACGTAGTGCTGCCCTATGCCAGGGTCGGCGTGATCGGCGGCATCATGCTTGCGCTCGGCCGCGCGCTCGGCGAGACCATGGCGGTGACCTTTGTCATCGGCAATGCGCATCGGATTTCCCCCTCGATTTTGGCGCCCGGCACGACCATTTCCGCCACCATTGCCAATGAATTCACCGAGGCGGTCGGCGATCTTTACACCTCGGCGCTGATCGCGCTCGGCCTCATCCTCTTTGTCATCACTTTCATCGTGCTGGCGATTGCGCGCTATCTGTTGCTGCGCATCGAACGCCGGATCGGATAACGCATGGCGGAGCAGTTCTCAGAAGCTCGTTACAAACGCCGGCGGCGCCGCAACGCCATCGCCACGACCCTGGCGCTCGCCGCCACCGCCATCGGTCTCGGATGGCTGGTGCTGATCCTCGGTGCGCTGTTGTGGCAGGGCTTTTCCGGTCTATCGCTGGCGGTATTTACCGAAATGACGCCGCCGCCCGGCGCTGCCGGTGGATTGCTCAATCCGATCGTTGGCAGCCTCATGCTGACGGCTCTGGCCATCATCATCGGCACGCCGATCGGGATTCTCGCCGGCACCTATATGGCCGAATATGGCCGCCACGATGTGGTCACCACCGTGGTGCGCTTTATCAACGACATCCTCTTGAGCGCGCCATCGATCGTCGTCGGACTGTTCATCTACGAAATCATGGTGGCGCCGATGGGCCATTTCTCGGGACTGGCCGGTGGCGTGGCGCTCGCCGTCCTGGTGATACCGGTCGTGGTGCGCACCACCGAGGATATGCTCACCCTCGTGCCCAATGCGCTGCGCGAAGCGGCGACCTCGATTGGGCTGCCGCGGTCACTGACCATCACTCGCATTTGCTATCGCGCGGCGCGCGCCGGCATGCTGACCGGCGTGCTGCTCGCGGTGGCGCGGATTAGCGGCGAGACCGCGCCGCTATTATTTACTTCGTTGAACAACCAGTTCTGGAGCACCAATCTCAACGCGCCGATCTCGAGCTTGCCGGTCGTCATCTTCCAGTTCGCGCTCAGCCCCTACAAGGACTGGCAGGCGCTGGCCTGGAGCGGCGCGCTCATCATCACCATGGCGGTGCTGGCTTTGAGCATCACTGCGCGTGCCCTCGTCGCAACGGGAAAACAGTCATGACCATGAGTGCTACCGTCGCGGTTCCCTCCGTCGCTCACGTGCCGGTCGCCCAAACCGGCCTCGCCGAGAAAGTCACGATCCGCGACCTCAATTTCTTCTACGGTGATTTTCGGGCGTTGAAATCGATCAGCCTGCCGCTCTACCAGAACAAGGTGACCGCTTTTATCGGGCCATCGGGCTGCGGCAAATCGACCTTGCTGCGCGTGCTCAACCGCATGTACGACCTCTATCCGCACCAGCACGCCACCGGCGACGTCTTGTTCGATGGCGAGAATATTCTTTCGCCCAAGCAGGACTTGAATTTGTTGCGCGCGCGTATCGGTATGGTGTTTCAGAAGCCGACGCCTTTTCCGATGTCGATCTATGAGAACATCGCTTTTGGCATCCGGCTGTACGAGAAATTGCCGAAGTCAGAGCTCGACGGCCGGGTCGAGACTTCGCTGCGGCGCGCCGCGCTGTGGGACGAAGTGAAGGACAAGCTTAACGCCAACGGGCAAAGCCTCTCAGGCGGGCAGCAGCAGCGGCTTTGCATTGCCCGTACCGTCGCCGTGCGGCCGGAAGTCATCCTGTTCGACGAGCCCTGTTCGGCGCTTGACCCGATTTCAACCGCCAAGATCGAGGAGCTGATCGACGAGCTGACCGACGACTACACGATCGTGATCGTGACCCATAATATGCAGCAG
>JBKPIZ010000016.1:0-2200 GCA_046730495.1 Pseudomonadota bacterium | reverse complement strand
ATGATGCGGGCATCGGGGACTGCTGACTTGCTCTATCAGCAAAATCATCACGGCGTCTGGCGTTCGGCCGATGGCGGCCGGAGCTGGGACGACATCACGCGCGGTCTTCCGTCAACGTTCGGGTTTCCAATCTGCGTTCATCCACGGGACCCAGAAACCATCTGGACCGTGCCATTGAACGGTGACACGGCGGGCCGTTTTCCGCCCGATGCCGCTGCAGCCGTATGGCGCTCAAGAGACGGCGGCGAGACCTGGCAGGCTATGCGCGAGGGATTACCACAGGAAGCCTGCTACTTCACCGTTCTGAGGCAGGCCATGGGGCGTGACGAACGCGAGCCGGTGGGGGTGTACTTCGGGACCAATAGCGGCTCGGTCTTTGCCAGTCTCGACGAGGGCGAGCGCTGGCAGGAGATCGCGCGGCATCTCCCGACCATCCTGAGCATTGAAGCGCTCGATCGCCGGTAGCCAATAGCGCAAAAGGCGCAGCTTCTTAATCGGGGCGGAATGTCTGCTGTTGGCACAAAGCAGACAACGCCTTCGGATCTAGAGATACCGATGCGTTGTCCCGCTTGCGTGAAGTTTCACAAATGGAAGCCAAAAGATGCCTGGGTCGAAAAAGCTTTTTCATCGCGTGAAGTGCGATGTTGGCCGTCGGTCGACTGAGCATGAAGTGTGGTTCGCGGAGTAAGCGCGCATGTCACTGGCGATCACAGTATGGTTGTTGGCGGCCATGTTATGCGCGCCAGGGATTGTTCCCGCCGTAATTTTCTATAGTCGGCATTGCAAAGACACACCCCGAGGGGAGAACCGTTTTCCACTTGGTCTGTATGTCATTGCACTACTGATTTGCGCGTTCGTGGCATTCTGGGCGGGCACGGCGTGGGGAGCGCGTTTCGCGTGCAGCGTGCCATCCTCGGGTAATCTTTGCGGCTTGCTGGGCTTTATAGTCGTTGGGCCGCTCAGTTCTATTATCACCGTCTCCGTCATCAGTTGGCTGGTCACCTATTTCCCGCTTCAAACGAAGCGTTTCGTGCTCACCGGAGTGTTCCTCTTTCTCCTTGCTGCGGGATATTACTTCAGCAGCTTCCTCATCAGCAACTTGATGCACCCGGGTCTTGTTTATCGGTACAGGCTTCAATCCGGTAATCTAGATGATCTTCGCCGCTACGCGCCTGTGATTGAGACGCAAATGCGCGAACTTTCTGTTCTTAAGGACGTCAGTGTGGATGCGCAGCTCAACAGCGATAACGCTGTTGACGTCGATCACCAAAAAACAACACTTCCGGGCGTCAAGGAGCTTCCGACGATGACGGTCTCATTTAGCCTTGCGCCAAAGGCGGCACTCCCCGATGCAATCGCTCAAATCCATGACATGGAAATTCGGCTGGCGCTCCCGGCCACCATCACAACATCCTTGGCCAAGGCCGAATGAGGCCGTGATTCGGCCAGCGCCCGCAGCGGTGTCGAACTCATCTCTGACAAAAATGGAACCGCGCTTAGTGGAAGGGAAGCATGCCGAAAATGGCAGCGAAGAGCTGGACAACGGTGCTGTTCAGCAGCGCGATCGCCGCAATAAACCCGATCGTCAAAGGGAAGATGGTCAGGCCATCGATGTCGCCAGACTCGTCTTTGACAAAACGCCAGATGTAGCTTTTCATGAGAATTGGGCCTCACCGCATTGGATTAAGAGCCGGGCTGCGACAGCCAGGCGTGAAGGCTAACGGCGAGGCGGCTGTTCCGAACGGCTTCGATCAGCTAGAGAAAGCGCCCTGCGGATCATCTCGATCCAAGACTGACCGCCATCTCTACTCACCTTAGCTACACCGTTAAGAGCCAGCGAGCCAAAAGGCGTTAGCGTCACCGACTTTTCGTCAGTCTGAATAATCATGCGCGGGTCTCCTCGACTCCGCCTAAGTGTCGCCTCCAAAACTGAGCCGGTCCCTAACATCAATCTCAAAAGCGGTCGCAATTTTTAAAGTTCTATCAATCAAACTGAGAGTTGTGCCTTAATTCAAATTCTCAGTGTGTCTTTGCAGCACTAGTTGCGGCACCATCCTGGTGGTTTGAATCGTTCGTTGTCATGACGAAGGAGGGTGCCATGAAAGCACTCGCTTTACTGACGGCAGCGGCGCTGTCTCTCCTCAGCGTCGCGGCCTCCGCACAAACCGGACCGTACTACGGCAAGGGCAAGGCCCCGCCG
>JBKPIZ010000015.1:0-9332 GCA_046730495.1 Pseudomonadota bacterium | reverse complement strand
CGGATGAAATTTTTCCCAGGTGTTGCTGGCGATATCGAGCCGGAAAATGTCCTGGGTGCCGACGCTCTTGGTCCAGACCTTGCCGTCGATGTCGTGGCGCAGTCCGACGAAATTCAATTGCACCCGGTTGTCGTTCCACTCCGCAGCCAGCGGATAGAATTTGGTCTCGCCGGTCTTCGGATCAAGCGTGCCGAGCGCGCCCTGGTACATGGTGTCGAACCAGAGCTTTCCGTTGCGGTCGAATTCGAGCGAGAGATTTCCTTCCGGCGCGTCCGGTTTGAATTTCTTGGTCGGATATTCGGTGAGTTTCAGCGTCTTTGGATCAAACTTGGAGATGAAGAGCTCGCCGAAATCCGAGTACCAGACGTTGCCGTCCTTATCGAGCACGACGTCGTGAGGCTCGGTGGTCGGACGGACCACGTCATATTCGGTAACGATCACATGCGCCGAGCGCCCAGTCGGGCGCGGCAACGTCTTGAGCGCATATTGCCAATGGTCGGTCGTGCTCAGATTGATGCTGGCAAGATATTCGGCCATCTTGCGATAGTCCTCCGGTCTGCCGGCGCGATCCGGATCAAGCATCGGCTGCGGTTTGATCGGCTGGCTCACCGCGCCATAGCCCTTCATTCGGCTGATCACCTGCATCCATTCGTTGACGTCATGGGTCGAGCGAACGATGCGTTCGAGCGTGTGGCAGCCCATGCAGTCGAGCAGCGTGGCCTTTTGCTCTTCGCTGCCGGGAATGCTCATCATCCATTCGGCATTGCTGAGCTGGCTCGCCAGATCGCGCGTTTTATCGAGCTTAAGGTCGAGATTGCTCGTCCGCTCGGCGATGACGTTGGCGGTCGCCGGCGCGGGCAGCTCGTAACCGACCGCGCGAATAGCGACCGTGTAATGACCCGGATCGAGCCGGCTTTCCGGAAAAGCGTAGCGGCCCTTGGCATCGGTCGTCACGCTGGTCGATACGATCGATCCATCCTTGCGGGCCGTTACGACGACGCCTTCCATCGCGCCTTCGGCATCAGAGGTGACCTGACCGGTCAGCGCCGCGGGCGCGCGCTCGTCCGCGCGCAGGCCGGCGGAGACAAGCGACAAGCCCGCGGTCAGCGCGGTCGTCATGCACAGGATCGATAAGGATTTCATCGAAGGCTCCCTAGAGACGAAATTGATTTTTTATAGGCGGAACGCGTGCCGCGGATCGCAAATACTACAGAATATCCTGCGCCCGTTCCGGATCAGCGACAAGTCGCGTCGGACGCATACGAGCGATGCCGTCGCGCCACAGGTTCCAGTGCAGCGCTAAAAGGTGCCTCGCAAGCGCCAGCACTTTGCCTCTTTACCGGTCGAGCTATTGGAAGCGCCGTGCGCGCCGACTTTCAGATTTTGTAGTCGGGTTCGTTTCGATCGAGGATGCGTTTCAAGGCATCGAAGTGGCGCTGCGCCGGACTTGGGCCATCGTAAAACTTGGCGCTGCCGAGTTGGTCCCTGGTTTTCTCGACCACCTCGGTCGGCAGCTCTTTGAGCGGCTGGCCCGTCCACATGGCATAGATTTGAACCTGCGCCGCGCGCTCGAGATAATAGAGCCGGTCATAGGCCTCGGCGACGGTGTTACCCACCGTGGTGACGCCATGATTCTCCATGAACAGCACCGTCTTATTGCCGATGATCTTGGCGAGCCGCTCGCCTTCGGCCGGGTCGAATGCCGGGCCGGTATAGTTGTCGTCATAGGCGATCGCATCCATCAAGCCGACCTCGGTCTGGCCGATTTCCTTGATCCGCGGATCTTCCAGCCGCGTCAGCGCGCTGGCATAGGGCATATGGGTGTGAAACACCGCCGCGGCGTGCGGCAGCGCCTTATGAATCGGTGCGTGGATGCAATAACAGGAGCGCTCGACATCGCCGGTGCCGCGCCTGACTTTACCGTCGTCGATCCCGACCTCCATGAACGACGAGGCCGTGATTTCGGACCAATGCATGCCGAACGGGATCTGATAATAGCGATCGCTGCAGCCCGGCACGGTCAGCGTCAGGTGGTTGAAAATCCCCTCGCTGAAGCCATGCATGAATGCGAGCCGGTGCACGGCCGCCAGATCGATGCGCGCCTGCCATTCTTCGGCGCTGCATTGCAAACTGTTCGGCGAAACCCCGATTTGCATTGATGTTTCCTCCGCCAATCATGCCATCATAAACCGCCGGGATGTCAGCTTATAGCGCCGATCGGACATGGCGGGTGCCGCGGCTTAAGCGGGTTTCGGCGTGCAAGGACAATGCCTTGGCGCGGTCGCTTCCAAAACGCTTGCCTCGGTGGGGGCATAAACTATCCTTCGCGCAGGAATAAGACCCGCGACAGCGGGATGGAAATCCAGTCAGGGGGGACGCTTATGAGTTCGATAGCCGCCGATTACGGCACGCTTTCCGCGGCCGATCACACGCGCCAGCTGCGCAAGGCCGTGATCGCCGCCACTGTCGGTACCACCATCGAATGGTACGACTTCTTCCTCTATGGGACCGCGGCCGGATTAGTCTTCGGCAAGCTTTATTTTCCGAACAGCGATCCGACGACCGCGACGCTGTTGGCGTTCAGCACCTATTTCGTCGGCTTCGCCGCGCGCCCGATCGGTGCCGCGATCTTCGGCCATTACGGCGACCGCATCGGCCGCAAGGCGACGCTGATCGCCACCCTCATGCTGATGGGCATCGCGACGTTCCTGATCGCATTCGTGCCCACTTACGCTTCGATCGGAATCTGGGGCGGCGTGACGCTGACCGTGCTGCGCGCCATCCAGGGCATCGGTGTCGGCGGCGAATGGGGCGGCTCGGTTCTGCTGTCGATGGAATGGACGCGCACCGGCCAGCACAATCGCGGCTTCCTCGCCTCCTGGCCGCAATGGGGCGTGCCCGCCGGCTTGTTCCTCTCCACCATCGTCATGCTCGGCGCCACCTACTGGTCCGGCGACCAATTCCTCACCTGGGGCTGGCGCGTGCCGTTCATCCTGAGCATCGTCTTGATCGGGATCGGTCTGTGGATTCGGCTCGGCATCCTTGAGACGCCGGTGTTCCAGAAGCTCCTCAACGAGAACAAGATCGAGAGCGCACCCATCGTCGAGGTTCTCAAGAAACAGCCGAAGGAGGTCTGCCTCTCCGCGCTGTTGCGTATGGGCCAGCAGTCGCCGTTCTACATCTTTACTGCTTTCGTCTTTGCCTATGGTGTCGGCACGCTGCACATGTCGCGGGATTTCATCCTCACTGCCGTGATGGTGGCCTCGGTCGTTTCGTTCTTCTCAATTCCGATCTTTGGTCATCTGTCCGACGTCATCGGCCGCAAGAAAATGTACTTGATCGGCGTCGTGCTCTGCGGGCTCTTTGCCTTCCTCTATTTCGGCATGCTGGATACCGGTGTTCCGTGGGTGGTGTTCCTCGCAATCGTGGTGTCGCTGATTCCGCACGACATGATGTATGGCCCGCAGGCGGCGCTGATCGCCGAAGCCTTTACGCCACGGCTTCGATACAGCGGCTCGTCGCTCGGCTACCAGTTCGCTTCGGTGATTGCCGGCGGCCCGGCGCCATTGATCGCGACCGCGCTGTTCGCCAGCTACCACAGCAGCTTCGCTATCGCCGTCTATCTCGCGGTGTGCGCAGTGATTAGCTATGTCTCGACGGCGTATATGCCGGACTATACCGGCAAGGATGTCGCCGCCGAATACGATCGTTAGGCTTCGCGACTCATTGTTGAGAAAAGGGCGGGTGCGTGAAAACACACCCGCCTTTTTCATTGCGCACGCTCAAAGCCCGCGTATCTGTGTTCAATAAGTTCGACGGGAACTCCAGCCACCGCTCAACGGTTGGGCTGGCGATGAGCAGCGCCTGGTACCTGATCAAAGCAACCATCGAGCAGTGGCTCGCGCACAAGGATGCCCGGCAGGGAGCGGCGCTTGCCTATTATTCGGTGTTTTCGGTCGGTCCGCTGATGGTGATTGCCGTCGGCATTGCCGGACTTGCATTCGGCCAGGAGGCGGCGCGCGGTGAAGTGCAGGGCGAGCTTTCGGGAATGATCGGCCAGCCCGCCGCGGCCGCGATCGACAGCATGCTGGCCAGCGCCAACAAGCCGCAGCAGGGCCTGCTCGCGACCGCCATTGGCACCGCTGTGCTGTTGTTCTCGGCGCTCGGCGTCGTGGTTCAGCTCAAAGACGCTTTCAATACGGTGTGGGATGTCGACGAAAAAAAGATCGGCGGGGTCTGGCAGTTCATCCGCACTTATCTCATTTCGCTGGCGGCAGTGATCGGGGTCGGTTTTCTGTTGCTGATCTCGCTATTGTTCACCACCGGATTGTCGGCGGCAGGACAATTTGTCGGCGCGGACCTGCCGCAGACGGTGTTGCAGATCGCGGGCTCGCTCATCTCCTTTGCCGCCGTCACCGCGATGTTTGCGATGATGTTCAAATTGCTGCCCGACACCGAAGTGGAATGGCGCGATGTTTGGCTCGGTGCCGCGATCACCGCCGCGCTGTTCGAGCTCGGCAAATTGCTGATCGGCATCTATGTCGGCAAGCTCGCGCTGGCTTCCACCTATGGTGCGGCAGCCTCGCTCGTCATTCTGCTGATCTGGGTCTATTACTCAGCGCAGATCGTGCTGTTGGGCGCCGAGTTCACGCATTGCTATGCGAGCTGGTATCGCGGGCGTGAAGCCGCGACACCCGCTCCGCTTGATCGAGCTGCTTGAGTAAAGACCGTAGGCTCGCCGCTCAATCCGATTGGATATTGGCGTCCTTGATCATCTTTCCCCATAGCGCAAGCTGGGCCTTGATGAAGTCGCCCAACTCTTGCGGGGTCGAGGAGAAGCCTTCGAACCCGACATTTTTGAATCTGGCCTGCACTTCCGGACTGTCGATGATCGGCCTCAGCGCGCCGTTGAGCTTGGCAATCACTTCCGGCGGTGTGCCGGCCGGCGCGACCACGCCAGCCCAGGTATCGAGGTTAAAGCCCTTGATCCCCGCTTCGTCCAGGGTGGGCAGATCTGGGAAGAGTTTACTGCGCTTAATGCGCGACACCGCGATCGGCCGCAGCGTGCCAGCACTGACATGCGGTATCGCCGTCGTGAAATCGGCGAGCATCATCGATACGCGGCCGCCCATGATATCCTCCAGCGCCGGCGGGGTGCTCTTATAGGGCACGTGCAGCATGCTGATGCCGGTGTCGTGTTTGATGGTCTCGACCGCGACAACCCCGGCGGTGTTGCCGCTGGCAAAGGTGAGCTTGCCGGGATTTGCCTTCGCGTAGTCGATCATTTCTTGCACCGAGTGAATCGGTAGCTTTGGATCGACGACCAGCATCAAAGTGAAGCTGCCGACCCGCGTGATCGGCACAAAATCCTTCACCGGGTCGTAATTGACGTCCTTGTGCAGATATGGATCGGCGGACAGCGGCGAATTGGTCGCCATCATCAATGTATAGCCGTCGGCCGGCTGGTGATGAACGTAAAGCGCGGCAAGCGCACCATCCGCGCCGGGACGGTCCTCGACGATCACGGGCTGGCCGAGCGCGGGCCCGAGTTTGTCGGCAATGATCCGGCAGAGCGTGTCGCTGGCGCTGCCGGGACCGAAAACCGAGATCATTGTGACCGGGCGCGAAGGATAATTGTCGGCGGCGTAAAGCGCGACGCTGAAACAGGTGACTGCCGCGGTGGCGAGAATGAGAAGCAGTTTTCTCATGGCTCTGTTTCCTCCTCCCGGTGCGGTCGCCGCGCATAATTTTTTGATGGGGGCGCGGCCGCACTCCTTAAATCCAAGAATAGCAGATGTTCACTATGCCGGGCCGGCGTCGTTGTCGCGGTTCGTTCGTTCGATTTGCGCAACTATCAGGGCAGGGCGACCATCCCACTCCAGAATTGCTGCGAAGTTCCGACTTCGACATCGTATTTGCGTGCGAGAGCAAGCGTGCCGTCCCCGGCGATACGAAACACGGTCATTCCGGCAGGCGCGGTCATTCCGTCGCTGCGCAACATCGGCATGATGCTGGCGGCGATAAGAAGACGCCCGCTCGCATCGATACCGAAGGTGCGCAACTGAACGCCGCGTCCGTCGATGTGCTGAAACGGTTTCGGCTCGCCGCTGTTTTGGTCGAGCGCATAGACCACGAGATTGTCTTCGCCGCCCAAGGATACTTCCCGGCCGCCCTCTCGCGCCGGAAAGGTCCGGTTGGTCAGGTAGACGAATTTGCCGTTGGCATGGACATGGATTGCGCCCGCGCCCTGGCTTGCTGGTGTCTTGGGATTGGACAAGGTCTCTTTGATGAAAATGGGTTCGCGGGATAGCCCGGTCGCATCGTTCAGTTCATAGACGTAAAGTTTATTCTGGCGCTCGATCGAGACGAAGACCCATGGCTTGGTCGGATGAAAATCCAGATGCCGCGGACCGAAGCCCAAACCGTTGCCCGGCGCGATCGACGCTAGATTTCGCAACTTTCCATCCGCGAACGCGAAAGTCTTGATCGCGCCGGGATCCTCAGGCTTCTTTGCCGTGGCGTTGTTGCCGCGCGTCACCAGAACGACGCAGCGGTTCGACGGTGTCGCCAGGATTTGGTGCGCGTAGATACCGGTATCGAGATCAGGCTGTTGGGCAATTGGTGCAGCAATGGCGCCGTCGCCGCCCACGCGATGCACCGTAAGTCTGCTCGGATCATTGTAAGCCGTCAGCAAATAACCGCCGCTCCGATCGAGGCTGGCATGGATTGGCCGCGAAGACAGCGCCGCGGGCTCACCATGCGGTCGTAAGTCACCCGTTGCCGGATCGATGGCGAGCGCGTTTGCGAAATGCTTGTCGCCGGGAGCACCAGGTCCGCCGTTGCTGGAGACCACGTAAAGGTAACGCCGCGACGGGTGCGGCCAGGCATATTGGATATTGGCCGGCAGCGTGACGGCGCCGCGTTCGCGCAATTGGGCGTCCTCAACGTCAACCTCGAAGATTTTCAGGAGCGGTCCGACGCTCGCGTAGTACATCGTTCTCGGGTGGGTCGTGACCATTATGTCTGCCTGCGTTTGCGCATGATGCGATTGTTGGATCAAATCTTGACCATCGCGTCCATGGTGACGCGCGCCGGCGCTAAAGCGCCGGCGAGTGCGGCAAGCTGCGTACAATCGCAGAAGGCCGGAATAATGGTCTGCGCCCGCACAGTGCGCGCCAGCGCCACCGTATCGGATAGCCGCGGATGGACATTCCAGCGCATCCGCTGCGCGCGCCCATTTTGCGCCAGGCGCTCGGCCGGCGTGTTTGGATTGATGTAGCCGGTGAACAGAATTCCGACTTCCGATGAGCGTTCGAATTCCGGCAATAGGTGCACTGTCGCACCCGACGCGCCGTCTGCCGAAGCAGCGAGCATCACGCCGCGCGCGCCATCGATAGGACGCGTCGCTTCGGCGAGCCGACGGATCTCCTCGGCAAGTCCTTCGTGCAGCGAAATGCCGGCGCCGTCGCCAAGCTGCCACAACGCCTTTTGCATCGCCTCGTCGATAAAGATGTCGCGAAAGCCGTGCCGCATCAGTTCGAGCGCGATTTCTGGTCCGCGGCCATTGGCCGGCACGGGCAACAACAGCGGCCCCTTGCCGAGATGCGCCGCAAACTCGCTCCAGCATGCCGCCAGAGCGCGGTCGTAATCGCCGTAGGAGCAGTCAATCAACGCGGTGGCGGCCAGGCGCGTCGGCGAGTCGTAGACATAAAGCGCGGACTCCGCCGAATAGTCGCCGGTGTAGAGGAAACCGTCGCCGATGCCGAAATGGAGCCAGACGCCGCCCGGGGCGTGACCGTCGCGCCCGGTTTCGACCGCAATGCCGAGCACCTCGGTCGTGCCGCGGATTGGCAGCGTGCGTGCCTTGATCTCGCCGGGCAAGCTCTGCGCCACGATCTCGGTGGCATAGACCGGCGGATTGCCGAGCCCGGCGAGAAGCGAGAGACCGCCGATGTGATCCTTATGGCCATGGCTCAGAATCAGCGCATCGGCCGGCGCCGCCAAGGCGATGTTGGGCAATAGGCCTGGCGGCGGCCCTTCGCCAAGATCGAGCACCAAGCGTTTGCCCTGCGCCTCAACGGCAAAGCAGGCCGGGCCCTTTTTGCCGACCCCTGAAATAAGCCGCAGCGCCGCGCGATGCCGGTGCATGATCGTTTCAGCTCTCATTCCGCCTCTGCCTGCCAAGATTGACAAGCTTGCCCGGCCCCCCTAATCAACCGCTCAAGTTTAGGAAACCGAGCCATGAAAGTCCGCAATTCATTGAAATCGCTGCGCGGCCGCCATCGCGACAACCGCATCGTGCGGCGCAAGGGCCGCGTCTACGTGATCAATAAGACGCAGCGCCGGTTCAAAGCCCGCCAAGGCTAATGAGCCAAGGCTCACGGACCAGGCCGAAAATCCCGCTTATAGATCCCTGAACCTCTGGTTGGACCGGCCAGCGTTACGTCATTTTCCCGCTTGCCGCGCCGCCGCGGGAGAATAGATTTATCGGCATGAGCCTACGATTCCCGGTCTTCGCCGCCGCCGCCGCGCTGGCGATCCCGGCAGTTTCATCGGCCTTCGCGCAGACCCCGCGCACCTGGCCATCGCCGTCCACCGCCCCGCAGAGCGGACGCGGCGGCTCGACATTCAGTCTCGATACGCTGTTCGGAGCGCTCAAGATTGCGCCTGACGAGGCAAGCGCCAAGGCGATCGAGGATCGCATCTGGGCGATCTGGATGTCGTCCGGCAGCGACACCTGTAATCTCCTGATGAGTCGCGTGAAGGACGCGACCGATGACAAGGATTACGGTCTCGCGATCAAGCTTCTGGACGCGATCGTCACCATCAAGCCTGATTACGTCGAAGCCTGGAACCGGCGCGCGACGCTGCATTACCTCAAGCATGAATACGGCCGCGCGCTCGCCGATATCCGCGAAGTGTTGGCGCGCGAGCCGCGCCATTTCGGCGCGCTCGCCGGGCTTGGATTGATCCTGCAAGATATTGGCGACGACAAGCACGCGCTGGAAGCCTATCAAGCTGCACTGGCGATCGACCCGCATCTGCGCGACCTCAACGAGACGGTCAAAACGTTGCGCGAGAAAGTCGAGGGGCGGGATATCTGAATATCTGATCGAGCCTTGCCTTCGCTCGCGGTCTTGCCGCGGCCGCCGTCCCGCTTCGACGTCGTCACGCTTCCCCAGCCAAAGCCGGTGACCCAATGAGCATCGACGACGACAAACGCATCATCCGCGAGCTCGTGGAAAATTGGGCGCTGTGGCGCGACGCCCGGCTATGGGATCGCTTCCGCACGGTTTGGCACGCCGACGGCCGCATGATGGCAACATGGTTCC
>JBKPIZ010000014.1:0-3073 GCA_046730495.1 Pseudomonadota bacterium | reverse complement strand
TATTGTCCCTGACTGTGCGAGCCATGATTGCCCCCTATGTCCGCATGTCCAATGAATATCCAATATATCGTTAAATACGGGTGGTATCAATTAAATACTGACTTATACGGAAAATGCGATGGATATTGAGGAAGTGCGACGGTGGGCAACGGCTGGATACGCCTTCTGAGCATTGTACATGGCGATGCGGTTTTGCATCGACGCGCTGCGCGCCAGCACGGCGTTGTCTCCCCAATGTCTCAAATCATCATCGCCGCGATGGTCGCAGCGATCAAGGCGAGCGCGCAGTTTGCACGCGCGTCATCGTGCTGGAGGAAGGAAACTGGTGCTGCCGGTCAGGATTGAACTGACGACCTCTCCCTTACCAAGGGAGTGCTCTACCACTGAGCTACGGCAGCGCGCCCATACCGCGAATGCGGCCTACAACAATGCCGCGAAAGCGGCGAATACCCTAGATGAAACGGCGGGGCGATGCTTGCCATAGGGGGGCATGCCCGCGCAAGCGAGCGGCCAATCGGCTCTGGCGGCATTGCCGGGGGACGGGGGGCGTGTTTTGAGTGCGGCCATGGTCACCGGCGATAAAACCAGCAAAACCGGCAAGGCGGATGCGCGCGCCGCCCGCAAGGCGCGTCTGGCCGCGGCCTTGCGGGATAACCTCAAGCGGCGAAAGCAGCAAGCGCGCCAACGCGCGGTCGCAGATAAAAACGCGCCGGCCGCGAGTTCATCCCAAAATGCCGAAGCTGCGCCTGGCGGACCTGAGTTCCGCCGTAATCGCAGGGAGGAGTAGGGATCAGTCGGTGGGGGCTGCCGGCATTTGTTTGGCCCCCGCCCCTATGCGCGAATAAACAAGTTCGATTAACGGACAGCGTATAAGTTTTGTGGTGATATCGGTCCGCAACGGACCCCTGGGGATGAGCATGGATCGCATTCGTATTCTCGGCGGCCGCAGCCTCAACGGCACGATTCCGATCTCCGGCGCGAAGAACGCGACGCTGCCGCTGATGATCGCAAGCCTGCTCACCGATCAAACATTGATTTTGGAAAACGTGCCGCGGCTCGCTGACGTCGCGCTGCTCGAACGCATTCTCAGCAACCACGGCGTCGACATCATGGTTAGCGGAAAACGTTCCGGTCAGACCGCCGACCACGGCCAGACGCTGCACATTTCCGCGTCCCGCATTGTCGATACCACCGCGCCTTATGAACTCGTATCCAAAATGCGCGCCAGCTTCTGGGTGCTCGCGCCACTCGTTGCCCGCATGGGCGAGGCGCGGGTTTCGATGCCCGGCGGCTGCGCCATCGGCACCCGGCCGGTTGATCTGCTGATCATGGCGGTGGCGCAGCTCGGCGCCGCGATCGAGATCGAAAGCGGCTATGTGGTGGCGCGCGCGCCGCACGGGTTGCGCGGCGCCGAAATCGTTTTTCCGAAGGTGACCGTTGGCGGCACGCACACGGCGATGATGGCGGCGAGCCTGGCGCAGGGCACCACCGTGATCGAAAACGCGGCGCGCGAGCCGGAAATTGCCGACGTTGCCGACTGCCTCAACAAGATGGGCGCACGGATTTCCGGCGCCGGCACCAAGCAGATCGTCATCGAGGGCGTCGCCAAGCTGGACGGCGCGCGGCACGCGGTCCTGCCCGACCGGATCGAGACCGGCACCTATGCCATGGCGACCGCGATGGCCGGCGGCGATGTTTTGCTGCAAAACGCGCGGCCGGAACTCCTGCAAGCCGCGCTCGACGTCCTTACGCGCAGCGGGGTGGCGGTCACGCCGACCAATCTGGGCATCCGCATTGCGCGCAACAGCGCCGGCAATGGCCTGGCTCCGGTGGACGTAGCGACTGCGCCATTCCCGGAATTTCCGACCGATCTGCAGGCGCAGCTGATGGCGCTGATGACGCGCGCGAATGGCACCTCGCATATCACCGAGACCATCTTCGAAAACCGCTTCATGCATGTCGGCGAACTCACGCGGCTCGGCGCGCGCATTCATCTCGACGGCGAGCGCGCCACCATCGAAGGGGTGGCGGCGCTCAAAGGCGCGCCGGTGATGGCGACCGATCTGCGCGCCTCGGTGTCGCTGGTGATCGCCGCGCTCGCGGCCGAAGGCGAAACCATCGTCAATCGCGTCTATCACCTGGATCGCGGCTTCGAGCGGCTTGAAGAAAAGCTCGGCCGCTGCGGCGCGGCGATCGAGCGGTTGTCGGGATAGCGCGATCCGAACTCGATAAAAACAAGCCGACTGTTATTATCCGCTTGTCCCCGCGCCGGCGGGGACCCAGGCTGGATTCCCGCTTGCGCGGGAATGGGCGCATTGCGATGTCCCCAAAGCAATTACAAGCGTATCGATTTGCGGTCGTTGCGCTCGCGCTTGCAATGACGCTTTTGGTTACCTTTGCTCCAATTGCCCGCGCGCAGGATTATCCGACCCGTCCGGTCCGCCTGATTGTCGCCTTTATCGCCGGCGGCACCGCCGATCGCACTGCGCGGCTGATCGCGGCCAAGATGGAGGGCGCGCTCGGCCAGGCAGTCGCGGTTGAGAACAAGCCCGGCGGCAACGGCGCGGTCGCCGCGCAATATGTGGCGCAAGCGGAGCCCGACGGTTACACGCTGTTCTTCACCACGGCCGGCGCGATCGCCATCAGCCCGGCTTTTCACTCCGATCTGAATTACGATCCGGTCAAGGACTTTGCCCCAGTCGGCGAGGCGGCGATCAATTCGCCGGTCCTGGTGGTCAATGCCGGCATGAAGGTGAATTCGGCGCGCGAACTTGCCGAGCTGGCGCGCAAAAAGCCCGGTGCGATCACGGTCGGCATTACCGGACGCGGCGCGATGTCCGATCTCGCGCTGCAATTATTTGAAGCTGACGCCGGCGTAAAATTGCAATCCGTGCCGTATCGCGGCGCGGCGGGGGCCATCACCGACGTGCTTGGCGGACGGCTCGACGGCTTAGTCGGAGACATCCCGACGGTGATGGGGCAGGTCCGGGCCGGCAAGCTCAAAGCGCTGGCAACGTCATCAAAGGAGCGATCCGGCATTTTTCCGGATGTTCCAACCTTTGTGGAACAAGGC
>JBKPIZ010000013.1:0-5173 GCA_046730495.1 Pseudomonadota bacterium | reverse complement strand
GAGCTTTGTAGACCGGCATCAGCACCTCTAGCGGATTTGCGGTTGTCCTTTAGGCCACGTGCAGCCTCTCCGGGTGGGCACCTGGGGTCGGCCGCAGCCAGACCCTAGCCGATTTATACCGCAGCTACGACGATGAAATGGCGAGACCGGACCATAGCTTGGCGGCCGCCGCGGCGGTGCGCGGCAGGCCGAAATTAACCGCTTGTTTACAGTAATTCCGGAAAAGTCGGTGGAGGACAGAAGACCGCGCCCTCCGCTTTGCTGTCGAGCGGGCTTCGCAAGAAACCAGGGCGATCCACGCTCCTTCCGAAGTGGTTTTGCCCCCGATGAAATCCGGCGGTCCGTGGAATCTCAGAGGCCTTCGCCCGGCAACCGTAGCGGCGGCCTACGAGGCCGCGCGGCGATCCGGCGTCTCGGTCGGCGAGTGGCTCAACGAACTGATCGAACAGAGCGACGACAATGGCCGCGTCCCGCTGCGGCCGGCCGATCATTTGGACCAGGATTACGGCTGGCCCGACGAGCCGGCGCAGGATGATTACCGTCATCGCACCAGGCCGCATTCGCCGCGGCACGATTACGCAGATCGTAATGCCAGACCAGCGGCGCGCGACGTGCTGAGCGAGGTTCACGCCCGGCTCGACCAGCTGACCGATCAGCTTCAGCAACTGGCGCGGGGCAAGCCGGCACTGCGGGGCGCGCCGACGCAGCCGCGGCGGTTCCTGCGTTTGGGCGGCGATCTTCCGGTCGACGAGACCGATGCTGCGCACGCGCCGGCTTCCATCGATCAGCCAGATCTGCCCTCGCCTGCGACCGCGCCGCAGCTTGCGGCCGAGGCAGCAGGACCCGAACGGCTGCCGGAATTTCCGGAGCTTGAGGAACAACTGCGTCGCATGGCGGCGCAGATCGAATGGCTGCGTTCGACCGGCTTCGACAAAGTGATCGCCGCGTTCCGCAGCGACCTTGCCGATATCAGGCTCCAGCTCACCGAAGCGCTGCCGCGCAAGGCGGTCGAGTCGCTCTGCGTCGAGGTCGAAGCTCTTGCGCGGCGCATTGAACGCTCCCGCGAGCGGACCGGCGACTCGGGCGCGCTTGCCGGAATCGAGCGCGGACTGGCCGAGGTCCGTGACGCGCTGCACGGCATGACCACGGCCGAGAGCTTGGTCGGCTTCGATGAGGCGCTCAAGGCACTGGCGCAAAAGCTTGACCTGATCATCGCCAGGGAAGACCCAGCAGCGCTGCGGCAACTTGAAACCGCGATCGGCGCGCTGCGCGGCATCGTCTCGCATGCCGCCTCGAACGACGCGCTCGCCAAGGTGGCCGAGGATGTGCGCAAGCTCGCCGCCAAGATCGACGGTCTTGCCATGGGCGCGGCCAGCAGTCAGGCGGTTTCGGCGCTCGGTAACCGCATCGATACGCTCACCGATGCGATCAACGCCTCGGCCGAGGTCGCCGCGCCGCGCGGCCTTGAGAAGCTTTTGTCCGCCACCATGGAGAAGCTTGAATCGGTTCGGCGCACGACCGACCCGTCGGCGTTCAAGCGCCTCGAGGAGCGAATCGCGCAGCTGATCGGGCGGCTTGACACATCCGACGCCCGGTTTGGCAATCTCGCTTCGGTCGAGCGCGGCGTTACCGACTTGCTCGCGCAAATGGAGCAGCTTCGCGGCGTGGAGGCAGCACCGGCGGCGGACACAAGCGCGCGACCGGCGGTCGCCGCGATTGCGCGCGATGTTGCTGAAATCAAGCGCAGCGAGCAGCGCACCCAGGACTCGCTCGAGGCCGTTCATGACACCGTCGAACAGGTGGTCGGCCGTTTGGCGATGATCGAAAGCGACATTCACGGCGCCGCCATCGGCGCGCCGCGCAACCCAATGTCGGCGCAACCTCTCGACGAGAAGGCAGAGCCGGCAGCCGCTACAGCGTCGCCAGCCGGCGCACCCACCGCACCGGCTGAGACGATCGCGGCGGCCGAGCGGCAAGATTTTATCGCGGCGGCGCGGCGCGCCACTCAGGCCGCCACGACGTCAGCGAGCGACGACGAGATGCGTTCCAGTTTGCGGCGGCGACGACGTTCGCGAAGACGCGCAAACGGCGAAATGCCGGAGCACAAACCGCTGCGCCTGCGCAAATTTTTGGTCGCGGGGGCCATCGCGCTCTTCACCGTCAGCTGTTTGCAGATCGCATTGCACATCTTTCAGGACAGTCGGCCAGCGGGAGACGCGTCGGCGCCATGGCAAAGCCCCGCGGAACCGGCGGCTCCGCCACAGAAGAATCCGAATGCGCCACAGCCGCAGAGCGGATCGCCGCAACCCTTGGGCAGGGCCGAACCGTCACCCGCGGCCACATCCGCGCCGACGCCGCCAGTCGCCCCAGTCCCGAGCGCGCCACCGAATGTGGCGCCGAATCCGGCTCCAGGCGGAAGCACCGGCGGGAAACCGTCGCAGAATTCCGAGCCCGCGGCAGCGCCCGTAGCAGCGCCCGTAGCAGCGCCCCCGTCGAGCGCGACTGCGCCTATCCCTCCCAGTGCCGGTCCGAGTACCACGCCGACGCCGCCGGCACCCGCGCCGCAGTCGCCATCACCGAATGCCGCCGATCCCACCGGCTCACTGCCGCCGCGTCTGACGCCCTCAACGTCGCCGCCACCGCCGGCGCCGTCAAACACCGCGGCGATGAATGCTCCCGATCTCTCGATCGACGCGTTGCCGCCCGCGATCGGCGGACCGGCGTTGCGCGCCGCCGCAATCGCCGGTGAAATGGCGGCGCAATACGAAATTGCGGTGCGCTTCGGCGACGGCCGCGGCGTTCCACGCGATGAGCGGCAAGCCGCATACTGGCTCGAACTCGCAGCCAAGCAGGGGCTGGCGCCGGCGCAGTTCCGGCTCGGCGGCTATTTTGAAAAGGGCATCGGCGTAAAAAAGGACCTCGCCGTGGCGCGTGACCTTTATCTGGCGGCGGCCGCGAAGGGCAACGGCAAGGCGATGCACAATCTCGCCGTGCTCTACGCCGACGGCATCAACGGGCGGCCCGACTACCACACCGCGGCGCTCTGGTTCCGCAAGGCCGCCGATCGCGGCATCACCGACAGTCAGTACAATCTTGCGATTCTCTATGCGCGCGGCAGTGGCGAACCGCAAAATTATGCCGAAGCCTACAAGTGGTTTGCGCTTGCCGCGAAACAGGGTGATGTCGAAGCCGCGAACAAGCGTGACGACATTGCGATGCAACTCGACGAAGAGACGCTGGCCGCGGCGAATCTCGTGGTAAAAAACTGGAAGCCGGAGCCGCAGCCGGACGACGCGATTAAAGTCAAAGCACCGCCGGGCGGGTGGGACGCCGCCATCCAGCCGCCGAAGCCGAAGCCGCGGACGAAAAGCGCAAATCTCAGCGGACCGGATTCAAAGACGAACTAATTTTCAGTCTGCCATGCAGCGCGCCGCAGGAATGGCATAGAGCCGTCCGGCACCAAGCAGATGTGCGGTAAACGACAGCGCTCCGAACAGAGCGACAAAGGCGCGGTCGCGAATGTTGAGTCCGCCGGCATAGGCCCCGAACGCCGGCATCACCATCCGCTTGGCATCGGCGGCGAAGCAGCGCCGCGCCACGCCGCGACCACGTTGCGCGACGCGCGCGCTCGGATGCAAATGGCCGGCAATTTCTCCGTCGGCGGCGTGCGGCGACGGCTCATGGCGAAACGCAAGCGGCCCGATCGCCAGCTCCGCGGCGACGCGACCGCCGACGCCGTGCGGCGGATCGGGATCGTGGTTACCCGCGAGCCAGAGCCAATCACGGCCGCGCTGTAAGGCAGCGAGCGCGGCGCGCGAAACTTCCGGCATACGCGCCGGACCGCCGCCGTCATGAAAGCTGTCGCCCAACGCCACGACCAGAGTCGGGTTGTAGTGTTCGATCAGCTTCGCCAATCGCGCTAGCGTGGCCGTGGTGTCGTAGGGCGGCAGCAGCACGCCGCGCGCCGCAAAGGCCGATCCTTTTTCCAGATGCAAATCGGCGACTGCGATGAGCCTCTCATCGGGCCAGTAAAGCGCGCCCGCCGGATCGGCAACGAGCGTCGTGCCGGCGACGGCAATCTCATGCGCGACGCGTCCGCGCGCCGGCTGAAATTTCACAACCGGGTCGGCGCGGACGGGATGAGCCGCTGAACGCGGAGCGTTCATTGCATGGCTTCTTTCACCAGTTCCGCCTCGGTCTCGGCAAGGAGCTCATCGGCGGCTTCGCCATAGACCTGCTCGCGGCCGATCTCCAGCATCACCGGAACCGCGAGCGGAGAGACATGATCAAGCGCCTTATGCACGATTCGGCCCTTGATGCGCGAGAGCATTCCGCCGAGCCGGCGTACGTCGAGAAGCCCGGTCGCGGCATCGGCGCGGGCGGCGCGCAGTAGCACGTGATCGGGCTGATGGCTGCGCAGCACGTCGTAGACAAGATCGGTTGAAATCGTCAGCTGGCGGCGCGATTTTTCCTGACCCGGGAAACGCCGTTCGATCAGCCCGGCGATGATCGCGCAATTGCGGAAAGTACGTTTCATCAGTGCCGATTCGGCAAGCCAGGCTTCGAGGTCATCGCCGAGCATATCCTCATCGAACAAAGCAGCGAGTGAGAGCTCGCCCTTCGATATGCGCGCGGCGATGTCGCCGAGGCCCCAGACCGCGAGAGCATATTCATTGGCGACGAAGCCGAGCGGCCGCAATTGCGCGCGTTCGAGACGCCGCGTGAGCAGCATGCCCAGCGTCTGGTGCGCGAGCCGGCCCTCGAACGGATAACAGATCAGGTAATTCTTGTTGGCGCGCGGAAAAGTCTCGACCAGGAGCTCGCGCCGGTCCGGCAGCTGCGATCGCCACTTTTGAATCTCAAGCCATTCACGGACCTGCTCGGGCAGGCCGCGCCAAGCCAGCGGATCGGAAATGATTCCGCGCACGCGGTCAGCAAGATAAGTCGAGAGCGGAAACTTGCCGCCCTCATAGGCGGGCACTTTCGGATCCTCCGCGGTGGTGCGCGAGACATAGACCTCGTCCTCGACCAGCGCCTCGTATTTGAGGATCTCGCCGGCGAACACGAAAGTGTCGCCCGGCACCAGCGTCTCGATAAAATATTCCTCGACCTCGCCGAGGAGCCGCCCGCCGCGCGGAATAAGCTTCAAGGCGCGCGAACGCACAAGGCGCAC
>JBKPIZ010000012.1:0-9082 GCA_046730495.1 Pseudomonadota bacterium | reverse complement strand
ATCCCGTATCTTTGCGCCGTCCTCGCGATGCTGGCCTGGGGCTGGGTCTCGGATCGGCTGGGCGAGCGGCGCTGGACGCTCTCCTTGGCGTGCCTGATCTCGGCCGCTGGTCTGGTCATCGCCGCGCAAAATCTCGGCACGGTCTGGGCGCTGGTCGGCATGTCGATTGCCGCAATGGGCTTCTACGCCTCCAAGGGGCCGTTCTGGGCGATCCCTTCAATGATTCTGACCGGAACCGCCGCGGCGTCCGGCATCGCCTGGATCAATTCGGTCGGCAATCTCGGCGGCTTCTTCGGGCCCACAATGGTGGGTTGGGCGAAGGACTACACCGGCAGTTTTGCCGGCGGGCTCTATGCGCTCGCCGCCTTTGCCCTGATGTCGGCGGTCATTTCCGCGCTGTGGCTACGCATTCCCAATCCGGTGCGGCAAGAGCTGGCGAGCGTGCCGGCGGAATAAGGGCACTCTCCCGGTCGGTCGGCAGTGAGACCGTCGCCGTTCCTCACCTTCCGGCGGCGGCTTTTTCCTCGAGCGAAAGCCATGAAACTTTGGAAATAGCCTATGGCCTAGACGGATGACGAAAGTCGTGCCCCTTGCGCTCTCCAGCGGACTGGGCAGGACCGCACTTGTATTAGACGATAATGACGTTGTTGATTTGCTGAGAATCGCAATTGAAGACAGTCAATCCGCCTTTGCAAAGCACTGGCTACGTCGTCAAGTGAGCGCACTGCGTGTTTCGGTGTTGCGAAAATATCACTAGTCGGCAGAAATTACCTTTTCATACCGAAAAGCTGCATTGCGCTCATATGTTTGGCAGGCATGACTCGCTATTAATCGACCTCAGAGAAACAATGGGGATTGGACCGATGAAAAAGCTGTTGCTCGCAGCAGTAGCGTTGGTGGCCTTGGCGGCTGGACCCGCGGTAGCAGCCGATCTGGGGCGCAAAGCTCCTGCATACATCCCGCCTCCGGCTCCGCCTCCGCCGACCTTTACCGGCTGCTATGTTAATGGCGGCGGCGGTTATGGCCTGTGGAACATCGATCATTCCACCGAATTCGGCGGGCAGCAAATCACAACCGAAACCACATCGGGCGGCCGCGGTTGGCTCGGCAGGGTGGGCGGCGGCTGCGACTACCAGTTCGGCACTGGCAGCGGCTTCTGGGGCAATTGGGTCGTCGGCGCGTTCGCCGACTACGACTTCATGGACCTGCACAAGAATTTCGACATTCCCTTTTTCGGCATCGCCGGCGAAGAAAAAGAAAAGTCGGCCTGGGCTGTCGGCGGACGGATCGGCTACCTGGTCACTCCGAATGTGTTCACGTACTGGAATGGCGGCTACACTGAAACCCGCTTTGATCAAATCAACCTTAACGGCGTCTTTTTCAACACGCCGGGTGCCACGATTGGCTCTAATACCTATCACGGTTGGTTCATTGGCGGCGGGTACGAGATCGGGCTGGCGGGATTCTTTGGTTGGCAGCTGCCGCCTGGTCTCTTCTGGCGCACCGAATACCGATACTCGAGCTTCGACAGCGCCGACCTGCCCATCTTTACGGCTGCGGGTGCGCAGACAAATTTTTCCGAACACATGAGGCCTTTTGTCCAGACGATCACCACCTCGCTGGTCTGGAAATTCAACTGGTGGGGACACTAGTCTGACCGGCGGAATTCGCTTTGTTAGCCCCGGCGGGCTCAATCCCGCCGGGGCTTTTCCATTGCGCGATCCATGTTATTGCAGCGAAAACCGGATCGGCACGGTCAGATCGAGTTTGGCCTGCGGCATGCTGACCGGAAACGGCGGCAGCGGTTGTGCCCGCTCGATCATCGACATCACTTCATTGTCGAGCTCGCGATGCCCGGAGCTGCGCGCGATCTCGCGGTTGAGAACATGGCCGCTGCGATCGACCGTGAAGCTCAATTGCACCACGCCCTCTTCGCCGCGCGCTTGCGCGTCGCTGGGATAGCGCTTGTATTGCTGAAGGTGCCGCACCAGCGCGGTCTGCCATGACGGTTCGACGCGCAGCGCGCCGCCTTTGACTCGCGCCGGAACGGCGGGCGTCGGCGGCTTCGGCTGTTCGATCGGCTGCGGCGGCGGCTCGTCAGGTGGCGCGACGACCGCCTGCGATGGCTCGGGAGGCGGCGGCGGTTCTTCGACCTGTTTCGGTTGCTCCTGCGGTACCGGCGCGATCTCAGGCTGATCGATGGTATCGTCGGAAGGGGCTAAATCGATCGAGAGCGGCGCATTGGCATCGCCAATTTCATCAGGGCGATGGAAAAAGACATAACCCCCAAGGGCGCCGGCATGGATACCGAAAACGATCGCCGCCGCAATGGCCCAGCGCCGCAGATCGCGCGGGTCTTCTTCTTCAAGCCAAGGCAGTGACAGCGCCGTCATTTTGCCTCGCGCAACTCCATTCCGACCAAAGCAACTTTGAGATAGCCGGCGCGGCGGAGATCGTTCATCAAGCCCATGACCTCGCCATAGGGCACGGCGCGATCGCCACGCAGGAAGATGCGCTCCTCCTTGTCGCCATAAGTGGCGGTGGCGAGCACGTCGGGGAGCGCGTCACGCGTTATCGGATTGTCACCAAGGGCAAGGCTGCCGTCAGCTTTGAGCGTGAGATAAACCGGTTTTGGCGGCCGTTGCTGCGGTGGCGCACTCGAAGAGGGCAGATCCACCGGAACATCAACGGTGGCAAGCGGCGCCGCCACCATGAAAATAACTAACAGCACCAGCATCACGTCGATGAATGGCACGACATTGATGTCGTGAACTTCAACGAGGTCGTCTGTGCCGTGGTCGAGACGGATCGCCATGCCGTTTGCCTCACTCGGCGGCTTGCGTCATCGGCAGTTTGGCGCGATCGAGATCGCGGCTGACAAGCCGCATCACCTGCGCCGAGGCATCACCGAGATAGGCGCGGTATTGCGCGGTCTGCCGCGCCAGCACATTGTAGATCATGACAGCGGGAATCGCGGCGGCGAGCCCGAACGCGGTCGCCAGCAGTGCTTGCGCGATGCCGGGCGCCACCACCGCGAGGTTGGTGGTGTGTGCGTTGGAAATGCCGATGAAGCTGTTCATGATGCCCCACACCGTGCCAAACAGGCCGACAAAGGGCGCAGTCGAGCCGATGGTGGCGAGCACGCCGGTTCCGCGCGACACTTTCCGGCTCACCGCCATCTCGATGCGTTCGAGCTGCAGCGCGATGCGTTCCTTCAAGCCGTCCGCGCGCAGGTTTGCCGACAGTCTGATCTCCTGACCGGCCGCGCGCATCAGCTGCGAGACCGGACTGTCGCCCTCGCGCAGCTGATCATGCGCCTGCGCCAGCGTCACGGAATTGTTGAGCACGCGCAGATCGCGCCGCACCTCGCCGCGGGCGCTGCGCAGTTCCAGCGTCTTGGCAACCCATACGGTCCAAGTGACGAACGAGGCCAAAGCGAGCCCGATAATGACGGCTTTGACGACCAGATCCGAATTCTCGAACATGCCCCACGGCGAGAGATCCTCCGGCAGGTCAGCGCCGCTGATCATGTGCTCGCCGGGCAGCGCCGCCGAAGCTGGCGCGGCGGGCGCCACAGTGCTCGGTGTCGAGCCTGTCGATACGCCGCCAGGAGCTTCTGTTGCCTGGCCCGGCGCCCTTGGCACGGCGCCGGTCGCGGGCGCAGGGGCCGTCGGGGCAGGGGAAGCAACAGGAAGGCCGCCTTGTCCCGTCTGACTATTGGCCGCGAACGGAAGGAGCATAAGCAAGGCGGCGGCCACAAATGTGATCGCATTACGGCGGCCGCTCAGGGGTTTCCCATTACGGCCAACGCGTCGCGCGGAAGTTCCCTCGTGCATTGTCATGCGCCTTTTACTATTCGATTTCGCTTGTGCCCCGTGACGGCACCCCGGCTGCCGTCACATCGCATTAGAAGATCTGCACTTATAATGTAACAATGTAACACTCGACCAGAGGGGCGCGGCTGCCGTCGGCCCCTGCCGCGAGTGGCCTGGCCATATCGCTGCGAAGTTCCCTTCGGTCGGAGACATCCCTCAGTGCTGGCGGTGTCACAGCATTATGTCACGATGCGGGCAGCAGACGTGAAATTGCTTGAGCATTTGGCTCCAGCTTATTCATTGCGCATGGTCTTTTCGGCCAAACGGCTTTTTGCGGCGGCGCACATCAATGGCCGCCTCGCAATCGGGCCAAAAGCTCGTTGGTAGGATAGGAGTCCGCGGGCAGGTTGTATTTCACCTGCATCGCTTTGACCGCCTGCCGGGTCTTCAAGCCGAGAAATCCGTCGATCGCGCCGACATCGTAGCCGGCGCGCACCAGGCTTGCTTGCAGCGCCTTAACGTCGGCAAAAGCCAATGGCGACGGCGCATTGCCGCGATGAAAAGGCGGCGCGCCGGCAATGCGGGTGGCGAGATAAGCCGCCGTGGTGGAGTAGACCAGAGCGTTGTTCCACTGCAGATAGACGCGAAAATTATCGTAGGCGAGGAAGGCGGGGCCGAAGCGGCCCATCGGCAGCAATAGCGATGCCGGCAAATCGTCGGCCGGCAGCGGCTTGCCATCGGCCAGCGTGACGCCGTAAGCCGCCCATTTGGCGCGCGGCAACTCGATGTCGAGATCCGCTTGCTGCCACGGCAGCGTCGCCGGCACGCGCACTTCGCTCAGCCATGGCTCGCCGCGCCGCCAGCCGAGCCCGACCAGATAATTCGCGGTCGAAGCAAGCACGTCGGGTGCGCTGCGCAGAAGATTGCGTGCGCCGTCGCCGTCATAGTCGACGGCGTATTGATAGTACTCCGACGGCATCATCTGGGTCTGGCCGAGTTCGCCGGCCCACGAGCCAACCATGTCGGATGGACGCAGATCGCCGCGCTGGATGAGCCGCAACGCGTCGAACAGCTGGGCGCGGAAGCGATCCGCGCGCCGGCAGTCGTAAGCGAGCGAGGCGAGCGCGCTTAACGTGCGGTAATTACCCATGTTCGCGCCGAAATCGCTTTCCAGCGCCCAGAACGAGACGATGACCGCCGCCGCCACGCCGAATTGCGCATCGATTTTGGCGAAGACCGGCGCATAAGTCTTGATCAGAGCGGCGCCGCGCTGAATGCGGTAGGCCGCCGCCATGCGATCGGAAAATTCCAGGAAGGTCTGGGTGAAAACACGCTGGCCGCGATCGATATTCACGATGCGCTGATCGTAAGTGAGGTGGGGCGCGGCGGCGGTAATAGCCTGTTGCGATATACCCTGCGAAATCGCCTCGCGTTCGAACTCGGCGAGCCACTTGTCGTAGGGACCGCCGGAGCGGCACGGCGCGGCTGCCGCGCCGCCGGCAAGGCATCCAGCAAGACATGCCGCCGCCAAACAAACGATTGCGCCTATCGCGCCGCGCCGCCGCATTCGAGATACCAATTGAGAATTTCCTCTCCGGTCCAATACAGCACGCCGTCGAACTTTCGCGCGTAATCGTAGATCGCTTCGAGATATTTGATGCGATGCGGCTGACCACTCAGATAAGGATGGATCGCCAGCGCCATGATCTTGGCGCGCCCTTCTCCTTCCGCATATAGCCGGTCGAACTGATCGATCGCGCGCTTGGTCAGATACTCAGCCTGATGGTGCTGCACCGCCATCATGGGAATGTCGTTGAGCTCCATCGTATAGGGCAGCGTCACCAGGGGACCATTCGCGGTGCGGATCGTCGTCGGCTCGTCGTCGTAGACCCAATCGCCGATATATTTGATGCCGGCCGCGGCGAGCAGGTCTGGCGTCTCCAGCGTCTGCGTCAGACCCGGGCCAAGCCAACCCACCGGCCGCTTGCCGCAACAGCGCTCGATCACGTCAAGCGAATGCATGATCATCGTCTTCTGGTTCGGCTCCAGATGAATCGGGCCCTGCTGGTAGGAATGGCCCATGAATTCCCAGCGGTCATTTTTAGCTTGTTCGGCGACCCGCGAATAATCCTCGCAGACGCGCGCATTGATCGCGAGTGTCGGTCTTATGTCCTGGCGCTTGAACAGATCGAAGAAGCGCCACACGCCGACTCGCATGCCGTATTCATGCCAGCTCCAGTTCGGCACGTCGGGCAGAAACGTCACCCCGGTAGGCGGCGCCAACACCTGGCGCGCCATCGGTTTGCCGATGTCCCAGACTTCAAGATTGACGATGCTCCAGAATATGAGACGCGCTTTATTCGGAAGTTTGAGCGCCGGGCGGTCAACGATGGCCGAATAATGCGAACGCTCGCGCGGCAGCATCGCTCGGCGCGTCGCTTTTTTCTTGCTCCGTTTCATGGGCTTGTCGCTCGCCAGGATGAGGCGTGGCGTCGCGAAATCCTCCCCGTGGTGGAATCGCCGCGGAACGCGGCACGAAAGTCAGATGTAAAGACTACACGGCCACCTGGTATGTCGGTAGGCATACCTCCCAAGCCCCGCAAGGGCGGGCTGAGCCTTTGACGGGATGCCGAATTGTGCAATCACATCCGCGTTAGCCGGCAATGAATTGGATTGCAGAGCGGGCCGGACAGGCCATCTATGGAACCAATGCCGGTGCGTCTCATTATCCTCGCGGCTATTGAAAAACCTCGTTAATCCCGCCATTTGCGGACCTTTGCCATGCCAGGCTCAGTCGCTTCGCCCCGCCTGCGGCTAGCGGACCACGTTTCTGCCGAGCTCAGCCCCGAGGCGGCGTTTGAGCCCGTTTCGGCGGAAGACCCGCAGTCATATTGGCTGCAAACATTCCGCAGCGTACGCGCCGAAACCGAGCGGCGGGCGGCGTTTCTCTCGTCCGAAGATCAAGTTGTCCAATCGATGCCCGACGCGAGCCCGACCAAATGGCATCGCGCCCATGTCAGCTGGTTTTTTGAACAATTCTTGCTCCGGCCCCACGCCAAGGATTATCGCGTCTTCGACGAGCGCTTCGCCTATCTCTATAATTCCTATTACGTTTCAGCGGGTCCACGCCAAGCGCGGCCCCAGCGCGGCCTGATCACGCGTCCCAGCGCCGAGGAAGTCACCGCTTACCGTCGTCATGTCGACGACGCGGTCACGCGGCTGATCGAGTCGGCAAACAACTTGGCTGAGCTCGCGCCGGTCATCGAGACCGGGCTGCATCACGAGCAGCAGCATCAGGAATTGTTGCTCACGGACATCCTGCATGCGTTTTCGCTCAACGAAACGCACCCGGCTTACGATCCGCAATGGCAGTGGCCGCAACCGGCGGGAACGTTTGCGATCGGCGCGCAGCGCAGTACTCCGCTTACCGGCATTCACACCATTGGGCACGGCGGCGGGAGCTTCTGTTTCGACAACGAGCTGCCGGCACATCAGATAATGCTCCAGCCGGTGCGGCTCGCGCCTTCGCTCGTCAGCAATGGCGAGTGGCTCGAATTCATGGGCAACGGCGGCTACGCCACGCCGACTTGGTGGTTGTCCGACGGTTGGGCGACGGTTGAAGCCCAAGGCTGGCAGGCGCCCAGCTATTGGCGCAAGCTCGACGGCGCCTGGTATGCAATGACGCTCGGCGGTCTACGGCCGATCGACCCGGCATTGCCCGTCTGTCACGTCAGCTATTACGAGGCCGACGCTTACGCGCGCTGGGCCGGCAAGCACTTGCCGAGCGAAGCCGAGTGGGAAGTCGCGGTACGGAACGATTTGCTCGCTGACGCCTTCGGCATCGTTTGGCAATGGACGCGCAGCGCCTACGCGCCATATCCCGGCTATCGAGCCGCGCCGGGGACGCTCGGCGAGTACAACGGCAAATTCATGATCAATCAAATGGTGCTGCGCGGCTCGTCGCTGGCGACGCCGGCCGGCCATTCGCGCGCAACTTACCGCAATTTCTTTTATCCGTCCGCTCGCTGGCAATTCACCGGATTGCGGCTGGCGGAATATCAGAATTGAGCATCTCACCCCGAGTTTAAGCGACCAAATGACAACGATTGCGCAAACCGCGCTGCGCGCGGCTCCCTCCCTCGAAATTTCGGATCGATTTGCCAGCGAAGTGATCGCCGGACTTTCGGCCAAGCCAAAACGGCTGCCGCCGAAATACTTCTACGATCTTACCGGCTCTGCTTTGTTTGAGCGCATCACGCAGCTGCCGGAATATTATCCGACGCGCTGCGAGGTCGCTTTGCTGCGCGACAACGCACCGGCCATCGCCTCGCTATTTCCGGCGAACTGCGCGTTGTTGGAATTCGGCGCCGGTTCAAGCAAAAAGGCACGCATTCTGTTGGGCGCCGCGGCGACGATCGAAACCTATGTCCCGGTCGATATTTCCGGCGATTTCCTGCAGCAGGATGCAAACCTGCTGCGGCGCGATTTCCCGCGCATCGGGGTTCACCCCGTGGTGGCCGATTTCACGGAAACCTTCGCCGTGCCGCCAGCGGTTGCGGATTTGCCGCGGGTCGGCTTCTTTCCGGGATCGACCATCGGCAATTTCGAGCATTATGAGGCGGCGGAGTTCCTGCGCCATGCCGGCGCCACGCTCGGCGAGGGCGCCGTGTTGGTGATCGGCGTCGATCTGGTCAAGGAGATTTCGATCCTGTGCCCCGCGTATAACGACGCCGAAGGGGTGACCGCCAAGTTCAATCTCAATCTGCTCGCCCGCATCAATCGCGAACTCGGCGGCAATTTCGATCTTGCCGCGTTCGAGCATCACGCCTGTTACAACCGCGAACGCAGCCGCATCGAGATGCATCTAGCTAGCCTGAAACGGCAGAAAGTGCGCGTGAACGGCAAGACCATCAATTTCCGGCTCGGCGAGACCATCCACACCGAAAACAGCTACAAATATACGATCGAAAGCTTTCAGGCGCTGGCGCAAGGCGCGGGTTGGTCGCCACTTAAGGTGTGGAGCGACGGTCTGTTCAGCGTGCACGCGCTGCGGAGGAAGGAAGCCAGATGACGGCGGACAGAACTGCGATTTTCACGCTTGTCGTCTGTCACCTGTCACCTGATCTCTGCCATCCGACATCTGTCCTCTGATCCATGCCGATCTGCGAAGCCGATCCGTGGCGGCTGCAATATTTTTCTCATGTGACCACGGCCGCCAAGATCCCGACCGAGGACAGCGACGCCTGGCAGTGGTATCCGGCGCAGCG
>JBKPIZ010000011.1:0-5941 GCA_046730495.1 Pseudomonadota bacterium | reverse complement strand
ACGGCGCGGACCTCCGCACTCGCGTTGCGATATTCGATCGGTATTCGCGGCATTGTCCTCTCTCCCCTGCGATACGGCATTTCGATTGGACGCCGATTGTCGCAAGCGCGGCGAGCGGGCACAATCGGCGCCGCAAAGTCCCAAGATGCGAGTCAGTAGCGAGCCAGTAGCGAGCAAGGAGCGAGCGATGCCGAAGACGCCGGACTATTTCGCCGGAAAGACGATCCTCATCACCGGCGCGGCGAGCGGCATCGGCCGCGCCACCGCGCTGATCTTCGCCCGTGAAAAGGCGAACGTCGTCTGCGCCGACATCAATGAGCAAGGCGCGCGCGACACCGCGGCGGCCGTCAATGGCGCCGGCAGTCAGGCGCTGGCGCTGAAAGCCGACGTCACCTCGCGCGAAGACGTCAACGCGATGGTAGCCCGCGCGGTGGCCGCTTTCGGCGCCGTGCATTTTCTCTTCAACTCGGCGGGCGCGGCGATCCGGCGCGCCAAATTCCTCGAGATCGACGACGCACTCATCGAGAAGACCTTCGCACTCAATGTCAACGGCACGTTCTACGCCATGCAGGCGGTGCTGCCACATATGCTCAAGAACAAGAACGGCGTGATCGTCAATATGGCGAGCATGGCGCATCGGCGCGGCGGTCCCGGTTCATCGGTCCATTACGCGGCGGCCAAGGGCGCGGTGGTGTCGATGACCATGGGCGTGGCGCGCGAATTTGCAACGCAAGGCATTCGCGCGCTGTCCATTTCGCCGGGACCGATCCAGACGCCGTTTCAGGCCGCGGCGCAGTCCTCGCCCGAACTGATCCAGCGCTTCCTCGAAGACGTGCCGATGAAGCGTTTCGGCGAGCCCGAGGAGATCGGTGAACTCGTCCTGTTCATGTGCTCCGACGCCTGCTCGTTCATGACTGCCGACACCGTCTATGTGAACGGCGGCGGCGGTTGGCGGTGAACTTAAGCCGCTCATTCCCGCGCAAGCGGGAATCCAGTCCCCCGCCTTCGCGGGGACGAGCGGACACAGCCCTACCCGCCCCGCTCCTCCACCATTTCGAGCCGGTCGCGTGTGCGGGACACACCATGCGGCCAGGCCTGGTCGAAATCGGCGACCAGCATTTTAAAGCTGTCGGAATTCAGCGCCGCGTCGAGCCGCGCCATGTCGGCGAACTGATAGGCCGCGTAATGCACGCCGGCATCGAGCGCGCTCCAGAAGCGCCAGCATTTTTCGCACTTGAATTCGGACAGCGCCATCGGCAGGTGATGGCTCGAATACCATTGATCGAATCTCTGCCGCAGCGGCGGCTCGACCACGGAGCGAACGACGAAATAGGCTTTGGGCATTTTTCACTCCCCGCGGATCCCTGCCGCCTTGATGATCGGCCACCATTTGTCCATCTCGGCACTCTGGAATGCGGCGAGGCCTTCCGGCGTCTGCTGCTCGCGCGCAGCGACATCGAGGCCGAGTTGGGCGAAACGCGCTTTGACTTGCGGATCGGCGAGCGCCTGCACCATCGCCCCATTGAGCTTGGCGACGATGTCCGCCGGTGTGCCTTTCGGGGCGTAGAAGCCGAACCAGCCGGCGATGTTAAGTCCGGGCACGCCGGATTCGCCCGCGGACGGAATATCCGGCATCGCGGCCGAGCGTTCCGGCGACAATTCGGCGAGCGCCTTGATCGTGCCGGCGCGCACCTGCGGCAGCGCCACCGCGCCCTGCACCAGCAGGAGGTCGACCTGGCCGGAGATCAGATCGGTCATTGCCGGGCCGGCGCCGCGATAGGGCACGAACAACAGCTCGGTGCCGGTGAGTTTCTGCGGGAGCAACCCGCCGACCTGCGCCGAGGCGTTCTGGTTGACGAATTTCGCGTCGCCCGGATGCGCCGTCATGTAATCGACCAGCGATTTGAGATCGTCAGCCGGCAGCGCCTTCTTGGCGACGAGCAGCATCGGATTGATGGAGATCAGGCCGATCGGCGCGAAATCGGTCCGCAGGTCGAAATTGATATTGTAGATGATGGCCCCGACATGGGTGTCCCAGTGCCCGATGTCGATGGTGTAGCCGTCGGGCGTGGCGCGCGAGAGCCGGCCGACGCCGATCGAGCCGCCGGCGCCGCCGACATTCTCGACGATCACCGGCTGGCCGAGCGCTGCGCCCATTTTGTCGGCCATGATGCGGGCGGCGACGTCGGTCGATCCGCCGGACGGGAACGGCACGATCAGCGTGATCGGACGCGAAGGAAAATTGTCGGCGCGCGTAAGTGCAAGCAGCGCGATCGAGCTCAGCGCGATAAATGCCAACGCAATCGTAGCAACCAATCTTTGCATGATCCCAGCCCTTATCCAGAGAAATGCGCTCCGGATCGATATTACAGATGAGAATAATTCATCAAACTCTATTCGAAAGCATTTCCGTGGGCGATGGACAACGAAGGATAATCCACCTGAACGAACGAGCGATAGGGAGGCGACGATGACGTCACGTTATGTCTATACGTGCGGGGCCGCAATCGCTGCAGGCATGATGATGTCGATTGCCTGTCACGATCGAGCGGCTGCTGACGATTGCCCCGCCGGGCAACCCCTGTCATTCCCGCTCGCGGCCAAAGGGTCGAGCACAAATGTCGACTATAAAAAAGCATTTTTGGACGCCAACACCGCACTTGACGGTGATTACCTCAAGCAGAAGTTAGCTGTCGAAAAGGCCAATCCCTGTCCTGAGAAGTGTTCTTTTCCCGATTTTTATACCGACCCTGCCACCCCGCTATAATTTCACCGGCCGCATTTCATCGGCATTCAAATAAACTCGGAGCCAACGCTCCGAGACAGCCGATGAACAATCTTTTGCCAAGGCCAATGTCGTCTGGCTTAGGGTCCATATCTGCCTCCCCTCGTGCAGCGTTGGGATTCTCCTGCGGTCCAATCGGTCTTGCGCGCTCAAGCGCTCAAAACCGCAGTCCATTGGGTTTGCGGTATTCGCTGCGATGGCCGCGCCGGTCTTCCGTGGCGAAGCGCTTTTCTTTGGCCTTCGAGCCGAACTCCTGGGTGACCTTGCCGTCCTTCTTCACGATCACGTAGCCGCCCTTGGTCATGCTGAACGGGTAGTTACCGGCAAATATGCTTATGCCTGATAGGGCTTCGCGATGGAGCGCGAGAATTAGCGACGGCCTCAGCTTAAATGAGCCGTGCTCCAGGGCATTTTGAACTACGGCTAAGCCCGCGTCGTACTGCCGAAGCACATTTCGTGCTTCAGCTTCGGCCTTTGCCGTCGGCTCCGTAATGAGTTGTGGCTCTAGGGCGTGGCTATCCCGTTTTTCGATCTTTTCGTGCGTTATCGCCCTCTCGCGAGAGCTTCTCAGCCTCACGATCGATCATTTCCCTCGTAATCAATTCATTCTCGAATGCGGCATTGCCATAGGCAAAACTCCGCCGCTGCTGCTCCCTTTGCTCTGGGGTCGGCTTTGCGTTTTTGGCGGCTTCGATGAGCTCTTTGAGGGCTTTGGTCATGGGCGTTTATATATACCGAATCGAGGGTTTCCACCATATTACTTCGAGATGACCTGCGAGCGTCACACCGGCAAATTGTCGTGCTTGCGCGGCGGCAGTTCGACGGTCTTGCCGCGCAGCATCGCCAAAGCACGCGCGATGCGCGGGCGCGTCGCGTGCGGCATGATCACGTCGTCGATATAGCCGCGCTCGGCGGCGATGAACGGCGACAGAAAGCGTTCCTCGTATTCCTTGGTCCGCGCGGCGATCTTCTGCGGGTCGCCGATGTCGGAGCGGAAAATGATCTCGACCGCACCCTTGGCGCCCATCACCGCGATCTGCGCCGTCGGCCAGGCGTAATTGACGTCGCCGCCGATATGCTTTGACGCCATCACGTCATAGGCGCCGCCGAACGCCTTGCGCGTGATCACGGTGACGAGCGGCACCGTCGCCTGCGAATAGGCGAACAATAATTTGGCGCCGTGCTTGATCAGCCCGCCATATTCCTGCGCCGTGCCCGGCAGAAAGCCCGGCACGTCGACGAAGGTCACGATCGGAATATTAAAAGCGTCGCAGAAGCGCACGAAGCGCGCCGCCTTGCGGCTGGCGTCGCTATCGAGCACGCCGGCGAGCACCATCGGCTGATTGGCGACAAAGCCGACGGTGCGGCCGGCGATGCGGCCGAAGCCGATGACAATGTTGCGGGCGAAGACTTCCGACAGTTCGAAGAAATCGCCCTCGTCGACGACTTTGAGAATGAGTTCTTTGATGTCGTAGGGCTTGTTGGGGTTATCCGGCACCAGCGTGTCGAGCGATTTCTCGGTGCGCTCGACGGCGTCGAATGACGGCCATTCCGGCACGCCGGAGGAGGCATTGGCGGGCAGAAAATCGATCAGCCGGCGCATCTGCAACAGCGTCTCGACGTCGTTGTCGTAGACGCCGTCGGCGATCGAGCTTTTGGTGGCGTGGACCGAAGCGCCGCCAAGCTCTTCCGCCGTGACGATCTCGTTGGTCACGGTCTTCACCACGTCCGGCCCGGTGACGAACATGTAGCTCGTATCGCGCACCATGAAGATGAAATCGGTCATCGCCGGCGAATAGACGTCGCCGCCGGCGCACGGGCCCATGATCACCGAAATCTGCGGAATGACGCCCGAGGCGATGACATTGCGCTTGAACACTTCGCCGTAACCGCCGAGCGCGGCAACGCCTTCCTGAATGCGCGCGCCGCCGGCATCGAACAGGCCGACGATCGGGGCGCGGGCCCGCATCGCCATGTCCTGGATCTTGATGATCTTCTGCGCATGGGTTTCCGACAACGAGCCGCCGAACACGGTAAAATCCTTGGCGAAAGCGAAGACGGTGCGGCCGTTGACGGTGCCGAAGCCGGTGACGACGCCGTCGCCGGCGATCTTGGTCTTCTCCATGCCGAAGTCGTTGGAGCGATGCTCGACGAACATGTCGAGCTCCTCGAACGAGTCGCGGTCCATCAGCAATTCCATGCGCTCGCGCGCGGTAAGCTTGCCGCGCTTGTGCTGCGCCTCGATACGGGCATCGCCGCCGCCGCGGCGGGCGCCGGCGCGGCGCGCTTCAAGCTTGTCGACGATGTCCTTCATGGTCCGTCAAAGCTGCAACAGATGACCAGAATGCTCACGGTCGGCGCATTGGGAAATGACAGCGCGCCGCCCGGCGTCGCGGTGCTGGCAGCCGCTTCGAGCGCGGCATCGGAGACGTCGCAACCGAAGATGTCATCGTCGCTCGGTGCAGGCTCGCTATGCTCAAAACCCGCTGCGCTTATGTTCATTTCCCAGACCCGTTTGTTGGTGCAGAGCTTAGTGGGCCATCATAGCCGAGGGTTGGCGGAGGGGAAACTTAGTGGGGGAACGGCCTGGCTATGGCCGCTCGTCCCCGCGAAGGCGGGGACCCAGCGAAAACAATCATCGTTGCACGCGATCTGGATTCCCGCTTACGCGGGAATGAGCGGCTTGATCTACCGGTCCATTTCCCCGCGCGGCCTGTTTGATCGCCGCGACGATGCCGGCATAGCCGGTGCAGCGGCACAGATGGCCGCTTAAGACGTCGCGGATGTCGGCTTCGGAGGCATGCGGATTGCGCGACAGATAATCGGTGAATGACATCAGAATGCCGGGCGTGCAGAAGCCGCATTGCAGCGCGTGATTGTCGCGGAACGCCTGCTGCAGCGGATTGAGCGTGCCGTCGGGTGCGGCAAGCGATTCCACGGTCTTGACGTCGCGACCCTCGGCCTGAACGGCAAACGTCAGACATGAGCGCGTCGCCGCACCATCGATCAGTACGGTGCAGGCGCCGCAGACGCCATGCTCGCAGCCGACATGGGTGCCGGTGGCGCCGAGCGCATGGCGGATGAAGTCACACAGCAGCGTGCGCGGCTCGGCTTCGGCCGCAAGCTTGCGGCCGTTGAGCGTCAAGGCCACGCGCA
>JBKPIZ010000010.1:0-2837 GCA_046730495.1 Pseudomonadota bacterium | reverse complement strand
CTCGGCGCGACGCGTTTGGCTGTGGTTGCGCGACCAAGGCCACAAGCTCCCGCTGCAGATGAGCGCGCACGCCGAGATCCGCTGGGTCGAGGCCAGCTATCACGCCATCCACCAGGTTCTGACCAACCCCGTCTATGCTGGGGCCTACGTCTATGGCAAGACCCGAACAGAGATGACGCTCGACGCCTCAGGCGTTCGGTGGAAGCGGATCAGACTTCTGCCGCGCGATCATTGGCAGGTGCTGATCAAAGAGCATCACGAAGGATTCATCGACTGGCGGAGTTATGAGGCTAACCAGCAACGCATCGCGCGTAACACGCGACCCGGGCCGCACAAGGCGGGTGGTGCTGTGAGGGAAGGCAACGCCCTGCTGCAGGGCCTCGCCAGTTGCGGGCACTGCGGCCGCCGTTTGCGCACGCATTATCGCGGCCGTAATTCGGCACCTGGATATCACTGCGCCGGCGAGCATCTTGTCGAGGGGCGCGGCAGCTACTGCCTCAACATTGGCGGCGTGCAGATCGACGACGCCGTGACACGCGCATTCATTGCAGCGCTTGAGCCAGCCAAAATCAGAGCGACATTGGTCGCCGCCGAGCAAATCGAGATAGATCGCGAGTCTGCGCTCAAACACTGGCGGCTAGGCGTCGAGCGGGCGAGCTATGCAGCAAGTCTTGCCGAGCGTCGCTATCGTGCCGTCGATCCCGACAACCGGCTGGTGGCGCGTGGCCTCGAGCGCGCATGGGAGGAAAGTCTGACATCGCTCGAAGCAGCGAAGGCTGAGCTGGCCCGTCGCGAGGAAGAGCGTCCGCGCATGCTCCCGATCGAGGAGCGCGATCGCTTGGGCACCCTCGGCCCCGACCTCGCCGCCGTATGGAGCGCAACCACGACCACGCCGCGCGACAGGAAGGAGCTGTTGGGTACGCTGATCGAGGAGGTGATTGTCAAGGTCGAGCGCGATAAGTCTGCAGCCCACCTCACGCTGCGCTGGAAGGGCGGTGCACTGACCGAAATCGACTTGGGCCTGCCTCGCTCGCGGCCAGCAACCGTGCGCACCGATGAGGACACGGTCGCGCTCGTGCGCCGCTTGGCAGTCCACTACCCCGACACTGTGATCGCCGGCATCCTCAATCGGCAGGGCCGCAGGACGGCGCGCGGTCATCGCTTCGAGGGCAATCGTGTTTGCAGCCTGCGGACGCACTGGAAGATTCCGTGCTTCGTCCCAAATACTGACGCCGCTGCAGGTGAGCTGCTGACCATCAAACGTGCGGCGACCGCGCTTGGCGTCGCACCGTCGACCATTCATCGTCTCATCAACGACGGCATCATCGCTGGCGAGCAGATCACGCCCGGTGCGCCCTGGCGCATTTGGCTCACCGACGAGCTCAAGGGCCGATTCAACTGTGAAGCTGGCGAAGGATTCCTGCCGATGCGTGAGGCGATCCGCGCTCTCGGCGTCTCGCGTCAGACGGTGTTGCAGCGTGTCAAGCGTGGCGAGCTTGAGGCCATCCATGTCACGCGCGGACGGCAAAAAGGACTCCGGATCAAAGTGATAACCCGTCAGAGCGAACTATTCGAGGGAGCTTCATGAACCAGGGGGCAGTATGAAACAGGATCCAAATACTTGCGTATGTCGACGTCCAGCACCCAGTACTGTCCTTGTTTGGTGATCGCACTGAACAGCGTACGCAGGGCATGATGCGCTGCGCGCCGCGGTCGGAACCCGTACGAGCAGGAGCGGAAGTCCTGTTCGTAGATGGGTTCCAGAACCATGACGATCGCCCGCTGCGCCACCTTGTCGTCGAAGGTCGGAATGCCAAGCGGCCGTTGTGAGCCATCCGGCTTGGGGATGTAGGTCCGGCGCACCGGCGGGGCCTTGTAACGGCCGGATTTGATGCGCTCGAGGAGGTCCGTCAGATTGACCTCCAGGTTCGCCTCGTATTCCGTCGCCGTTACCCCGTCGATGCCCGTGGCACCATCCTTGCGGGTCAGCTCGTAGGCCTCCAGCATCCATTCCAGGTCGATCAGGTGGTGCAGCGAGAACAGCACCTCTCCCCGCTTGCGTCTCGCCAGTTCGGCTATCCATTGACGTTTCGTGGACAGGTTTGCAGAGTCCATGGTCTCTTCCCGTGTTTCCCGCCAACAGGTCTCTCCTCGCGGCGCCCCCCTTTCCTCCTTCGGGTCCCGGCGAGCCCGGTTCCCCGCTCTCGGTACTATGAGGGCGCTACGACTGCCCACCCGCGCACCCGTGGTCGCTTATTTGTTTCGCTTCCACGGCCCACGCGATCCTCCTTGTTTTGTGTTCGCCTCGGCGCTCCCGGAACCTCGGAGGTCGGTCCCGGGCCAGGGCCTTTTGCTGGTGCCGGCCGCCCTTCTCTCCGGCTTGCGTGCGCGTGGACACGAATGGGCTCTCTCAGGTCTTCAGGCGATCCATCCCGTGCCTTTGCTGCGTTCCAGGACCCCGGTCGAACCGACGTGTCCTCACCGTTTGCGGCCACGCCGGTGCTGCCCCCGCTATGCGGACGACGAAGGCTTCGGCATTGGCTGATTTCGAGGCTAACCCGCAGCTTCGACACCTGCTGCCGTACGCTTCACGCGGAGCGTTGCCGCCCACGTGCAAGGCTCGCTTCCGGCCGGCCGGCTGGGCCTTTACCGGGAGGGAGTCGAACCCTCTGGATCGCTACGAAAGGTTTCAGCTCGTTTGACGATCCTCCTCCTTTCCTGCTCTCCTGACGCTACCGCATATCGCTTCGCTCATGCGGGCTACGGTTGCGGTTTGCTTGTAACCGAGCGAGGTTCAATGCTCCCATGAGCACGCAAACTCATTGACCGCTGATGAG
>JBKPIZ010000009.1:0-2958 GCA_046730495.1 Pseudomonadota bacterium | reverse complement strand
GCCGACGCCGGGCGGGCCGACCAGGCACAGGATCGGGCCGGTCAGCTTGTTGGCGCGCTGCTGCACGGCGAGATATTCGACGATCCGCTCCTTGACCTTCTCCAGGCCGAAGTGATCGTCGTCGAGGATCTCCTGGGCAAGCTTGAGGTCCTTCTTGACCTTGGTCTTCTTGTTCCACGGAATCGAGAGCAGCCAGTCGAGATAATTGCGTACGACGGTTGCTTCCGCCGACATCGGCGACATCTGGCGGAGCTTCTTGAGCTCGTGCTGCGCCTTCTCCCGCGCTTCTTTCGACAGCTTGGTGTGCTTGATCTTTTCTTCGAGTTCGGCGAGCTCGTCCTTGCCGTCCTCGTCGCCCAACTCCTTCTGGATCGCCTTCATCTGCTCGTTGAGGTAGTACTCGCGCTGCGTCTTCTCCATCTGACGCTTCACCCGCGTGCGGATGCGCTTTTCCACCTGAAGAACAGAGATCTCACTCTCCATCAGACCGAGGACCTTCTCCAGGCGCTCGGTGACAATGGGCGTCTCCAAGATCAACTGCTTGTCGGGAATTTTTACGGCCAGATGCGATGCGACCGTGTCGGCCAGCTTGGCGTAATCTTCGATCTGCTGAACCACGCCGATGACTTCCGGCGACACTTTTTTGTTCAGCTTCACATAGCCTTCGAACTCGTTCACGACCGACCGCGCCAGCGCCTCGGCTTCAACCTGATCGCCGGACGAGTCGGCAACCACCTCGGCCTCGGCTTCGAAATAGTCTTCGCGGTCGGTGTATTTCTTCACCTGCGCGCGCGCGGCACCCTCGACCAGCACTTTGACGGTGCCGTCGGGCAGCTTTAGCAACTGCAACACGCTTGCGAGCGTGCCGACATTGTAAATGGCGTCAGGGGCCGGATCGTCGTCGGAGGCGTTCTTCTGCGTCGCCAGCAGAATGAAGGTATCCGAACGCATCACTTCTTCGAGGGCCTTGATCGACTTTTCGCGGCCGACGAAGAGTGGAACAATCATGTGCGGGAAAACAACGATATCCCGCAGTGGCAGCACCGGATAGGCGCGGCTTTCCCCGGTCAGGAGCGGCTTAGATTTGGCGGTGCTTGTCATGGCCCACTTCCTTTTTTGTTTTGGCACCCCCGTGCGCGGCCCGCAGATGGCGCTGCCGCTACGGATTGCCCAAGGACCGGGATGGCGATCATAAAGAGGACTCGTCCACGAGCCGGTCTATTCCGCGATTTCTCGTACCCCTCTGTCGCTTTTAGACTATAGGTGGCGTTGCCCGGCGGGCGAGTCAAGAAAGCCTGTTTTTTCGGACAAAACCGACTGCGCCGGAAGCGGATCGAAGGGCCGCGCAGCGAATCGCGGGTCCGAGATTCGCCCACCCGTCAGGCGCTCGCCCCGCCGGCATCCCCTGCGCGGTCGGAGCGGTCCGCGTAGATATAGAGCGGCCGGGCGCTGCCTTCGACCACTTCGCGCGAGATCACGACCTCTTCGACGCCTTCGAGGCTCGGCAGATCGAACATGGTATCGAGCAGGATGCTCTCCATGATCGAGCGCAGGCCGCGCGCCCCGGTCTTGCGGTCGATCGCCTTGCGAGCGATTGCCGCCAGCGCTTCTTCGGCGAGCGTCAAGTCAACCGTCTCCATCTCAAACATGCGCTGATATTGCTTGACGAGCGCGTTCTTCGGCTCGGTCAAGATACGCTTGAGCGAGGCCTCGTCGAGATCCTCCAATGTCGCGACCACCGGAAGCCGGCCGACGAATTCGGGGATCAGGCCGTACTTCAAGAGATCCTCGGGCTCGACGTCACGGAAGATTTCGCCCTGCTTACGATCCTCCGGCGCCATGACTTTGGCCCCGAAGCCAATCGATGTCGAACGACCACGCGCCGAAATGATCTTCTCGAGCCCGGCGAAAGCGCCGCCGCAGACAAACAGAATATTGGTGGTGTCGACCTGCAGGAATTCCTGCTGCGGATGTTTGCGGCTGCCCTGCGGAGGCACGCTCGCAATCGTGCCCTCCATGATTTTAAGAAGCGCCTGCTGAACGCCCTCGCCGGAGACATCGCGCGTAATCGACGGATTGTCAGATTTGCGCGAAATCTTGTCGATCTCGTCGATGTAAACGATGCCGCGCTGCGCGCGCTCGACGTTGTAATCGGCCGATTGCAGCAATTTCAGAATGATGTTCTCGACGTCCTCGCCGACATAGCCGGCTTCCGTCAGCGTGGTGGCATCCGCCATCGTGAACGGCACGTCGAGGATGCGCGCCAGCGTCTGCGCCAGCAAGGTCTTGCCGGAGCCGGTCGGGCCGATCAGCAATATGTTCGATTTCGCCAGCTCGACGTCGTTATGTTTGCTCTGATGATTAAGCCGCTTGTAGTGATTGTGGACCGCGACCGAGAGCACCTTCTTGGCGTGATCCTGGCCAATCACGTAGTCGTCGAGGACCTTGCGGATTTCACGCGGAGTGGGAATTCCGTCACGCGACTTCACCAGCGAGGACTTGTTTTCCTCGCGGATGATGTCCATGCAAAGTTCAACGCACTCATCGCAGATAAAAACGGTAGGACCGGCAATAAGCTTGCGCACTTCGTGCTGGCTTTTGCCGCAGAACGAGCAGTAGAGCGTATTCTTTGAATCGCCGCCACCGACCTTGCTCATTCCAATCTCCGTCTCCGCGTATGCGGCGCCTCAACCACAAATCCTAAGGCGCGCTGCGCTAACATTCCGTAGCATCGCGACGCTGTTTTCTAGCCGATCCTCGCAGCCGCCACGTTGCCAATGCCGAGCACCCCAACGCAAGCTGACATGCTAATGGCGTGCCAATCAAGAATCCATTAACGATAACGAGAGTTTGGAGGGTGTGCTTTCCCGATCACACCGCCCGACAAGGCGCTTGACACCGGGTGAGCACGCCTGAAGGCAAAGCGATTCGGGGTTCCTCCAAGCACCCCTCGTAGCG
>JBKPIZ010000008.1:0-6380 GCA_046730495.1 Pseudomonadota bacterium | reverse complement strand
CCGTTCCTGCAACGCATCGGCGACATCAAGCCGGACACCGCCTTTATTTACTTCCCGGGCACGCAGGCGCCGATCTTTGCCAAACAATTTGCCGAACGCGGCTTAGGCCGATCGGGTATCAAGGTCATCGGGCCGGGAGATCTCACCGACGATGACGATCTCAACAATATGGGCGATCAAATGCTCGGCATGATCACCGCCGGACCATATTCGGCTGCCCACGATTCCACGCTCAACAAGACCTATGTGGCGGCAATTCAAAAGGCGACTGGCTTCCGTCCGGACTTTGTCTCGCTCGGCGCTTATGACGGCCTGCACCTGATCTACGAAGCGCTCAAGAAGACTGGCGGCAATTCTGACGGCGACGCCTTGATCGCCGCGATGAAGGGCATGGCCTTCGAAAGCCCGCGCGGGCCGATCTCGATCGATCCGGACACCCGTGACATCGTCAGCAACATCTACATTCGTAAAGCGGTGAAGAAAGACGGCCAGCTCTGGAGTGAGGAATTCGAGACCTATCCGAGCGTGAAGGATCCACTGAAAGTGGCCGCGGCGAAGTAGGCCTCGCCGATTTATACAGCGATATTGTCGATCAGCCGCGTCGTGCCGATCCGCGCCGCGGCCAGGAGCCGGATCGGTTCGCCCGTTGAGCGTTTGAGCGGCTCAAGCGTTTCCGCATTCCGTGCTTCGAAATAGTCGAGTTTCAAACCGGCGCGTCGGATTGCTTCGCGCGCTTGGTCGAGGACTTCGGCAATTGGCGCGCCCGCGCGGATCTTGGCGGCGGATTCTTTAAGCGCGCGGTAGAGCATCGGCGCGGCTTGGCGCTCCGCAGCAGTCAGGTAGCGGTTCCGGGAGGAGAGAGCGAGGCCGTCGCGCTCGCGCACGATCGGCGCGCCGACGATCCGGGTTTTTAGGCCAAGATCGCGGCCAAGCTGCGTGACGACTTTGAGCTGCTGATAGTCTTTCTCGCCGAACAAGGCGATATCGGCCTCGCACTGGATCAAAAGCTTCGCCACCACGGTCGCCACGCCGGCAAAAAAATGCGGACGACTGGCGTCTTCCAATCCGACCGTGGCCGGTCCCGCCGGCACCACCCGCGTGGAAAAGCCGTCCGGATACATGGTTTGCACCGAAGGCGCCCAAATGAGAGCGACTTGCCGTTCGGCCAACGCCGCAACATCGGCCGCCAAGGTCCGCGGGTAAGTGGTCAGGTCCTCGTGGGGAGCAAATTGCGTCGGATTGACGAATATCGAGACAACCACGCAATCGGCGCGGCTTTGGGCCCGGTGTACCAAAGAAAAATGCCCCTCGTGTAGCGCACCCATGGTCGGCACCAGCGCAATTGTGCGGCCGCGCGCGCGGAAATTCGCGATCGCGCTGCGCAGTGCCGGTAACGTGCTGATAACGTGCGGATGACGCTTCACTCGCTTGGAGATCTTCATGGTGACGTTGCAGCGTGAGCACACCCAGGCACGTTTCGTCGACGCAGCGTTTCGTTTACGATTAACTTATTTCGATAGATGCTGTATCTTGACCTGACGCGTTGCAAATTCAGAAAGTAGTCGCAACGCAGGGGTTGCGTCCTATGCTGATGCAGGCGGAGCTCGGCCGTCCGTTCTCGGCGCATGTCATTGTCCTTGGGAACGAAAAAGGTGGCTCCGGTAAGTCGACCACGGCGATGCACGTCGCTGTCGCACTGCTGCAAGCTGGCCAGCGGGTCGCCACGATCGATCTCGATTCGCGCCAAAAGAGTTTTACGCACTATATCGACAACCGCCGCGGGTGGGCTGGACGTACCGGGATTAAACTGGAAATCCCTGTGCATTATTGCATTGCACGCGGCGCCGGCGTGCGTCTCGATGAAATCGAAGCCCAGGAATTCGCTGCTTTCGCTCAGGCCGTCAGTGCGGTCGAGCAAAGCCATGACTTTGTGGTTATCGATACGCCGGGCACCGATTCGTACATGATGCGGCTCGCCCATTCGATGGCGGACACCCTGATCACGCCATTGAACGACAGTTTTGTCGACTTCGACGTGCTCGGCACCATCGATCCCATCTCTTTCGAGGTGGCGGGAGTGAGCCACTATGCTGACATGGTGCGCGACGCCCGCCGCCAGCGCCGCCTCGTTGACGGCGGCCTCACCGATTGGGTGGTGGTTCGTAATCGGCTTTCGACCTTGGGTTCGCGCAACCGCCGTCTGGTCGGCGAGGGGGTCGACGGCCTCGCCAAACAGCTCGGTTTCCGCACGGTCGATGGTTTTGCCGAGCGGGTAGTCTATCGCGAATTCTTCCCGCGCGGGCTGACCGCGCTCGACGACCTCAATGAGGACACGCTCGGCTTGCGGCCAACTAGCTCACACGTCACCGCCCGCGACGAGGTAAAGATACTGATCGATTCACTGCGCCTGCCGATCGACGAACGTGGTAAACGCCGTGCCGCTGCGCGTGCGGAATGGATCGCGGCCGCGGCGAAGCCGCTCGACACGCACGATCTCCTTGCCGACTGAGCCTGCGCTCAATTCAGAGTGAAATCGCCATCTCCGGCAAAATCGCTATAAAGCCCGGATGCTTGGCCTCTTTGGCGTCGTCATCCTGTTGGTTCTGCTGTGGGCGGCAAAACAGTCGCGCGCGGGGCGAATCGTCAATGTTGCGCAGCAGCGGCTGGGCGGTGCGCTGGCGATTTTGATCGCCGCGCTTCTCCTGGTCCGCGGCGATTGGGGGCTCGGCATTGGCCTCGGGTTTTTCGGAATCTATCTGTTAGGCGAAGCGCTTCCTTGGCCGCTTAGCTCATTGGCAGCTTATTTTGACGGCGGGCGACCCGGCCGGCGTGAGCACACGCAAACTGATGCGGACCCGAGGTTCGGGGCGCGGCCGACGACTGGCAGCAAAATGAGTGAACAGGAGGCTTATCAAGTCCTTGGCATTGCGCCCGGTGCGAGCATGACCGAGATCAGCCGCGCGCACCGCTCGCTCATGAAGAAACTGCATCCCGACCAAGGGGGGACGACGTATTTGGCGGCCCGCATCAATGAGGCCAAGGACGTGCTTCTTCGAAGCCATCGCTGAGGTACTCGTTGCGGACCTCGCGTGTCTTCCGTCCTCCGTTGCGCTTCCCTTTGATCGGTGATGATCTGTGCGATCACTCGGCCCGTTTGAACGGACTCTTCTTAGTCGTTCAGCGCCATTTAGTCTTTCAGCGCCATGCATTCGAAGTCGCTGCGCTTGAGCACCCGGCAGGCGGCTTCCGCGGTCGATTTGTCGAAACCGGCAAAGCGGGCGCGGTAAAGCGCCTTGTCGCCTTTCTGCACGCGTTCGGTGAATGGGTCTTTCGCGGCGAGCGCCATGTGGACCTTGCTCTGTGCCGCGGTCAGATGCTGCTTTGCCTCGGCCTCGTCATCGAATGCGCCGATCTGGATCAGCCAGCCGCCGTGGCTGTGAACAGGCGGCGCGGAGTACGCCGGTGCGGTTCGCAGCTTCGCCGCCGCTGTGTGCGTTTCGATCGGCGCGGGTTCGATCTGCGCCGGCTGCATCTGCGCGGGTATCTGCGGGGGTTGCGTCTGGGCGGGCTGCGGCTGCACCGGTTGAATTTGCACCGGCGCCGCCTCTGCGGATTTCACTGGCGTCGGCTCGCCGGCTGCAGCCGGCCGCAATGATGGTTCGGCTTGGGCCACCTTGAGCTCGACCTTAGGCGCGGCAGCCGCGATCTCAATCCGTGTTTGCGAACTGGCAGGCGCAGCCGCGCTTGGTTGCGGAACTGGAGCCGCGACCGGGATCAAGGCCGGCATCGGCGCCAGCGAAGCGGTTTGCACCGGGGCGGTCCGGTAGGAAATCGTCTTCACCAGGAGCGGCCGGATCGGATCGTTTGATCCAGCGGCCATACGGGGCACTGCGCTTGGTGTCGCGCTTGGCGCTGTGCGTGACTCGACGTTCGCCGTAGCGGTGCGGTCGGTCCGGCTCGCCGGCGATTTGGCCTCCTCACGACGTTCGCCAATCTCGGCGATCGTGGGCACGGTGCGGCGCAGCGCTGCTTCCCTGATATGGGCACTGATGAGCTCGCGCATGCGCTCGTCGCGTTCGGAGGCCGAGGGACCTCCCATAACGACGGCGACCAGGTAGCGGCCATCACGATGCAACGAGGTCAGGAGATTGAATCCCGAAGCGCGCGTGAAACCGGTTTTGATGCCGTCCACTCCATCGACCACGCCGAGCAGATGGTTGTGATTGCGCATCGCTTCGCCGTGATAGACAAAAGATTCTGTGGAGAAATATCGGTAGTAGCGCGGAAACCGCTCCTGGATGGCGCGTCCAAGCACGGCCTGATCGCGCGCGGTCGTGACTTGGTCATCGTCCGGCAAGCCCGAGGCATTCACGTAGATTGTGTGTGCCATGCCAAGCGCATGCGCTTTCTGCGTCATCAGCTTGGCGAAGCCGTCCTCATCCCCGCCTAGGTTTTCGGCGACTGCGACTGCGGCATCATTGGCTGACTTGGTGACGATGCCTTTGATCGCGTCCTCGACGCTGATCGTCTGGCCGGGTTTGAGCCCGAGCTTGGTCGGCGCCTGCTCCGAGGCATGGTCGGAGATCTTGAGCGCGCTATCGAGCCTGAGCCGGCCGGATTCGAGACGCTCGAACAGAAGGTAGAGCGTCATGACTTTGGTCAGCGAAGCGGGATGGCGCAAAGCGTCTGGATTGGCGGCCTGCAGCACCGCCCCGCTATTGCCGTCAACAACGATGGAGGCAAAAGGCGGGGAATAATCTTCGAGCCGGGCGTGACGGTGACTGTTCCCGGCATGGGCGTGATGCACACGGGAATGATGATGCCGTCGCGCGTCGGCGACATCGCCGGTGATGGTCAGGGCCGCAGCAACCGCGGCGCTCGCCAACAGGCAGTAACGAAGCCCGAAGCGGGCTTCGGAATCCACCGATGCCATTTAGTAACCCCGTCCCTGAACGCCTCACCCCGTAAGGCGGCCCCTCACTCGGTCTGCTGCTCCGGGACAGTGTACGGTGCGCTAAGGCCGCATATTGAACCGCTTAGCGCGGAAGACCGACACCACCCCAACTCGGTCGTTACCCCAACAACACGGTCAAGCAGGTTAGGAAGACGCAGTTGCAAAACGGTTAAATGCAGCTACTCCGCCGCCCCAAAAGTCACTGACCTAGCCGCTTTTGTGCGGCGCAACATATATATGATCAACACTGCAAAAGGCCTTTTGATGGCAAACCGGTTAATGCCCTACGCGTTGAATTTGACGCCCGCACCGGTGACTGGCGGCACGTCGGCTGTAGCCGGTGTCACGCCTTCCGGCTGCACGCGGGCGACGGATTTGCAGATGTGTCGCGTTACCGCAATCAGCCCGGTTTGCCAGTCCTCTAAGGTGCGCGTCGTGACCGCTGCGGCTCGCCGCAGCAATCTAAGCGCGCCACGCATGGTTTTTGTCATCTTGTGCTCTGCGACAGGCGAACTATCTGACGTTTTCGCCAGCGCTTCGAAATTCTGCGCGGTCACCCGTCGCGCGCCGCCGATGGGCATTTCCACTTTGGAAGTTGCTCTATCGATTTGGCGCGTGATCCGCGCTAATTTTACGCTCGGTGTGGGGATTCTCGCAGCGAAACGGCCGGCAGCAGTGCCGGCCGAGGATGATCCAGCAGTTCGGAAGTCGAACGAACCAATGCCGTTGATTGACGTTACTAGCTATGTGCCAGCCCGGCTGGCGGACGACGATCGCAAGCGTAAAGGCGACGGCTCGCCCGGGACCGCGGTCATTACCAAGACAAGGCCGCAAACCAAGCGGCCAAACCTCTATCGCGTGCTGTTGCTCAACGACGACTACACGCCGATGGAGTTTGTGGTCCACGTCCTCGAGCGTTTCTTCAACAAGGATCACGAGACGGCGCATCGGATCATGATGCACGTGCATCAGCACGGCATCGGCGAATGTGGTGTTTTTACGTATGAGGTGGCCGAAACCAAGGTGACGCAGGTTATGGACTTTGCCCGCAAACACCAGCATCCTTTGCAATGCATCATGGAGAAGAAGTGATTCTGGGAGCTAGCGTCCAATACCAACCATGAGAAATGGAAATGCCTACCTTTTCGCGCAGTCTTGAACAGTCGCTCCACCGGGCTCTGGCGCTCGCCAACGAACGCCATCACGAATATGCCACGCTCGAGCACCTCTTGCTCGCGCTGATCGAAGATCAGGACGCGGCCGCCGTCATGCGGGCGTGCAACGTCGACCTCGACAAGCTGCGCCGCAGCCTGACATCCTATCTGGAATCGGAATTGGAAAACCTGATCACCGATGGTGCGGAGGACTCTAAACCGACGGCAGGGTTCCAGCGTGTCATTCAACGCGCGGTCATTCACGTGCAATC
>JBKPIZ010000007.1:0-11981 GCA_046730495.1 Pseudomonadota bacterium | reverse complement strand
ATCTTGGCCGGCGAGGTACAGATCATTGCCGATCCGAGTACCACCAGCCTGCCCTATATCCAGGACAGCAAGCTTCGCCCAATCGCGATTGCCAGTAACGTGCGCGATCCAAAATTGCCCAATGTGCCAACCGTGTCGGAGACCGGTTTCCCCAAATTGCAGTCGCCATTCTGGCTTGCGGTCGTGGCGCCGGGTGGAAAGCCGCGCGCCATTATTTTCAAGCTCAATTGCGCAGTCCGCGAGGCGCTCGCGGCGCCGCAGACGCGGGCGTGGCTCGACGCGCTCGGCGCCGAAGTCAAGATTGGCACGCCTGAGGACCTCGATCAGATTCTGGCAAGAGAACGCGCGCAATGGACCGCGCTGGTCAAGGCCGCGAATATCCAGGCGGAATGAAATTACAATTGGCGAAGCAGTGAACGTCAGCCCCCATGTTCCGTCGCGATTCACCTGATGAAGCCTCTTTCCGCACTGAGGTGCGGACGTGGCTCGAGGCCAATCTGACCCCTGCGCTTCGTGGGCGCACCAACCGTCCGCCACCCGCGGAGCTGATGCCCTGGTATCGCACGCTGTCGCGCAAGGGATGGATTGCGCCGCATTGGCCCAAAAAGTACGGCGGCATGGGCGCGACACTCAACGAACAAATCATTATGACCGAGGAGTTGGCGCGGGTCGGCGCCCCGCAGCTGCCAACCCGAGGACTCAATCACATTGGCCCGATCCTTATTGAGTTCGGCACCGAGGCGCAGAAAGTTAAGCACCTGCCGCCGATCATTGCGGGCACAGTCATCTGGGCGCAGGGCTACTCCGAGCCCGGCGCCGGCTCCGATCTCGCGAGCCTTACGACCCGTGCCGCGCTCGAGGGCGATCATTTCGTGGTGCAGGGCCAGAAGATCTGGACGACCTGGGCGCACCATTCGGATTGGATGTTCGCGCTGGTGCGCACCGATCCGCTGGCCCAGCCGCGCCATGCCGGGATCAGCTTTCTATTGCTCGATCTACACAGCCCCGGCATCACCATCAGGCCGATCCGGACCATTGCGGGCGACGACGAGTTCGGTGAAGTGTTTTTCGATGATGTGGTCGTGCCAGCGGAGAATCTGGTTGGTAAGCTTAATGACGGCTGGCGCATCGCTAATGCGCTCCTCGGCCACGAGCGCCTCGGCACCTCCAATCCGCAATATGTCTTGATCGCCTTGGATCGCATCAAAACCATGGCGCGAGCCTCCGGCGTGATGGCGGACCCGGCGTTCCAGGATCGGCTGGCGGCGGCGAGCATCAATGTCACGGCACTGTCGGCCCTATTCAGCCACGCGGTAGAACTCACCAATCTCGAGCGCAGCCCCGGGCCTGAAGCTTCGATGATCAAGATTTTTGGTTCGGAGCTGCTGCAATCGCTCGACGATCTGTTAATCGAAGCGGCCGGCAGCCAAGCGTCGCTCGAAAAGCCAATCACGACCGATTTCGGCACGGTCGATGTCTCGACCCCGTTCCTTCAGGTGCGCCGCGCGACCATCTACGGCGGTTCCTCAGAGATCCAGCGCAATATTATCGCGCGCCGCGTGCTTAACTTGCCGCAGTGACATGGATGTTCATCTCACCGCGGAGCAGATTTTGTTGCGCGACAGCGCCGCAAAGTTCATCGCCGCGGCGGGGCCGAAGGTCGCGCGCGCATCGCGCGGGCGCCCGCCGAGCTTTACGCCTGGGCGACTGCGCCAAGTCGGTGAACTCGGTTGGCTGGGTATGCTGGTGCCGAGTTCGGCTGATGGACCGGCTCTCGGGCTGACCGAATTGGCTCTGGTGCTGGAACAGGCTGGACGCGGGCTCGTCTGCGAGCCGATCGGACTTGCGATTATCGCCGCCGCCGCTCTCGCCCAAGGCCACGCGCCGCACCCGATATTGCGACGCGCCCTGCGCGGTGACGCACTGGTGGTGCCAGCGCTGCAGGAGAGCGCGCATGATCTGCTGGCACTGCGCACCCTGGCGACCGGCGACCATGCGCCGCGCCTGACCGGGACAAAGATGTCCGTGTGCGCTGACGGCGCCGACGGTTTTCTGGTAAGCGCCAGGAGTTCTGACGGACCGGCGCTCTATTACGTGCCGCGTGATGGTGCCGGGGTGAGCGTTGCGACTGCGCCGACGGTCGACGGCCGCACGCTGGCGACAGTTGAATTGAAGGATGCGCCGGCGGATCTCGTGCCGGCGCGGCAGTCGTCGCGCAGCGCCGTGGAGGCACTCACGGACCTCGCTCTGATCGCGCTTTCCGCCGAACTGCTTGGCGTCATGGAAGGCGCTCAAGAGCTCACCTTCGAATATCTGCGCGTCCGCAAGCAGTTCGGTAAACCGATCGGCAGTTTTCAGGCGCTGCAGCATAAGGCGGTCGACGTCTACATAAAGACCGAAACGGTGCGGTCGTTGCTCTATCAGGTAGCAGCCGCCAACGATCCCTATCGTATCGACCCCGAGCTTGCAGTGGCGGTGAAAGCCAAGGCGTCTGAGGACGCGCTTGTGGTCACGCAAACCTGTATCCAACTACACGGCGCGATAGGCTTCACCGACGAGCATGACATCGGCCTTTATCTCAAGCGCGCCATGCTGCTGTCGTCGCTGTTTGGCAATGCCGCGGCGCAACGTCGCCGCTACATCGAACTCACCGAAATGAAGGTGTAGGTCCGCGTGCAGGTCATGGACGAGATGTTCGCTTAAGCGGCCGTCGAAAGCATTCTGATTTACTTGTGTCAAACCAGGAGAAGTCATGAGCGAACAACAGACAGTCACCTACGAACTCGATGGTGAGATCGCGCTGGTCGGCCTTAACCGCCCAGACAAGCGCAACTGCTTCAACCCGACTGTCATGAAGCAATTGCGCAACGCGATCGAACGCGCTGGCGAAGAAGCCAAATGCGGGATCATCTTCGGCCATGGTGAGAACTTTTGCGCCGGTCTTGATCTGCGCTGGGCGGCAGAGAATTGGAAGAACGGACAGTCACAGCGGCTGCCGTTTCGGTTCAATCGCAAGACCTATTTCGAGGAGATGGCCCGCGGCAACATCCCATTCATCGCTGCGCTGCACGGCGCAACGCTGGGTGGCGGGTTGGAAACGGCAGCCGCCGCGCATATCCGCGTCGCCGACGAGACCACGTATTTCGGCCTGCCTGAGGGCACGCGCGGCATCTTCATCGGCGGCGGCGGGTCGGTGCGGGTGGCGCGGCTGATCGGGTTTGCCCGCATGCAGGACATGATGCTCACCGGCCGCGTGCTCAAGTGCGACGAAGCCGAACGCTACGGCATCGTGCAGTACATCGTTCCCAAGGGCCAGCACATCACCAAGGCCAAGGAACTGGCGCGGAAGATCTGCAAGAATGCACCGCTTTCGAACTTCGCCATCACCAACAGCCTGCCGCGGTTGCAGGACATGTCATACGATGACGGGCTCTATTTCGAGCGCATGGTGGCCGAATACACGCGCAGCCCAGAATCGATCGCGCGCCTACATCAATTTCTCGACAAGACGGCGCCGCGCGTGCGGCCAGATCATGCCTGAGCGCAGGGATTTTAGGAGACGCCAATGGGTCTACGTGACAACGCCATCGTCGCTTATGCCGAAACCAAGGTAATGAAAAAGAGTGATCGCGACGTTTGGGTGCTGGCCGGCGAAATCCTGGAGTCGCTGCTTGACAAGACCGGATTCGAGAAGGCCGAGATCGACGGCCTGGTGATGTCCGGCCTCACCGGCACCGGCGGCGCCAGCATGTTCTGGGCGCAAAGCACCTGCGACATGCTTGGACTCGAAGTTGGCTTTTGTGAACAGGTCCACACCGGCGGCTGCTCGGCGGTGGGGGCGGTGGCGCGCGCCGCCGCTGCGATCGACGCCGGCATGTGCGAGGTTGCGCTGTGCTTGTACGCTGACACCCATGTCCGCGAGCACAACGGCCGCAATGACCGCAATTATCGCCGCGACTGGACCGAACCCTATGGTCTGTTGGGACCGCCCGGCGCCTTCGGCCTTCTGCAGCGCGCCTATGATGCGAAGTACGGCGTCGATCTGCATGCACTCGGCAAGCTCGCGGTCACGCAACGTAACCACGCGCTCTTGAACGAGAACGCCTGCGAAGAATTACGGGTGCCCATCACCATCGAGGACTATTTGAATTCACGCATGATCGCAGATCCGATCCGGCTCCTTGACTGCGTCATGCTCGCCGACGGCGCCGCTGGCCTGATCGTCACCAGCAGACAGCGCGCCAGGGAGAAAGGTCTGCACAAAGGTGTCATCCCAATCGGCTACGCGGAGCGCACGAATTTTCTGGGCGATGAGAATTTTGTCGATGTCACCCGCAGCGGTCATGAGATTGCCGGCAAAAAGGCCCTGCTCGCCGCCGGGTTGGACATAAAGGACATCCGTTCGTTCCATCCATACGACGACTTTCTGATCGCTATCGTGATCCAGTTCGAGGCATTCGGCTTCTGCAAACTGGGGGAGGGGATGGCATTCGTCCGCGACGCCGACCTGTCCTACAAGGGCACACTGCCGATGAACACAGGTGGCGGCCAAATCTCGGCCGGCCAAGCCGCCTGCTCCTCGCATAATCTCATCGAGGCGGTGCGGCAGCTCATGGGCGAAGCTGGCGAGCGCCAAGTCAAGGATACTGCTAATGCGCTGGTGACCGGCATCGGCTGGATCAACTACGGGCGCAATTGGGGTACCAGTGCCGCGCTGGCGCTAGTACCGAACCAATAGAGGGCGTCATGGCTGTCACGCTCAACGATACGCTCAAAGTCAAGCGCGACATTAAGCATTATGATTTTGGCATGCCGTTCTGGCAGGCCACACGGCAGAAGAAGCTCGTGATCCAGTACTGCAAGGCGACCAAGAAATATCAACATTTTCCACGCCCGGTGAGCATCTTCACTGGCCGACGGCGCGACATCGAATGGCGTGAGGTCTCCGGTAGGGGGACGGTATTCTCCTTCACTATTGCCCACCGGGGGCCGCCGGCGTTTCAGGGCGTCGAGCCCTATGCCATCGCCAGCGTGACACTCGACGTCGGAGTCAATGTCATCGCTGGCGTGGTCAACTGCACGGCCAAGCAGCTGAAGATTGGGATGAACGTCAAGCCGTATTGGCATCCGCTCGACAACGGCGAACATCTTCTGATGTGGCAGCCCGACATGGACGCAGCATGAGCGCGGTCGCGCGATTCCTGCGTCCGCGCTCGATTGCGGTGATTGGCGTATCGACCCGAGCGGGCAGCGCCGGTCAGATCATCTTGCAATGTCTGAAAATCAACCGTTTTGCGGGTGAGGTGTATCTCGTCGGCCGGACCGACGAGCTGATTGACGGCCGACGGGTCCTGAAAAGTCCGGACGAACTACCGGAAGGAGTTGATCTCGCTGTGTTCACACTGCCGGCCGGGGCTGTGCGTGAGGCAATGCAAGCCTGTGCGCGGCGGAAGGTCGGCACAGCGTTGGTGTTCGCTGCCGGCTTCGCGGAGACCGGGGACCACGCGACGCAGGACGCGGTCGCCGCCACCGCCCGCGCCGCGGGGCTTGGCGTCGTCGGCCCCAATTGCTTGGGCGTCACCAATAATGTCGACGGCCTAATGCTGCACATGCTGTATGCGCAGGAGGCAGTGCGCGGGGTCAGGGACGGCGTCGCCATCATCGGCCAGAGCGGCGGGTTGCTCGGCCACTTCCAACGCGCCTGCGACGGCCGCGGTATTCCGCTGTCCTACGTGATTTCCACCGGCAACGAGGCCGGTCTCGATACGATAGATTTCTTGAATTTTCTGGTCGACGATCCCTCGACCCGCGTGATCGTGGCCTATTGCGAGGAGCTAAAACGCCCGCAAGCTTTTCTGGCGGCGCTGCGGCGAGCGCGCGCCGCCAGCAAGCCGGTGGTGCTGATGTTGGTGGGTCGCACCGTCAAAGCTCGCAAAGCAGCGCAATCGCACACTGGGGCGCTGGTCAGCGACTTCGCCACCGTCCGCACGCAGGTGGAGGATGCGGGGTCTATCGTCGTTACCACCATGGACGAGACCATGGATCTCGTCGCCATCCTGCAGCGCTTTCCGGTGCCGCCGGATAAAGGGCCGGGAATTCTCACCGCATCGGGCGCCTACGTCGCGCTGACCAACGACCTTGCTGCGGAAATGGGTCTCGATCTACCGGAGCTCGAACCGACGACGCTGAAGACGATCAAAGAAACACTTCCGTCGTACGGCAATTTCGGTAATCCGCTGGATACGACGGCCGGCTTCTCGCCCGAGATGCTGCCCATCGTGACGAAGGCGCTTATCGATGATCCCAACGTCGGCATGCTGTTCATTTCGTTCCCGATCAGGACAGCAGTGCCTGTGAAGGGCTTCAACGAGGGCATGGCGCACTCGCCCAAGCCCAAAGTGATGGTCGCGCTCGGCGACACCTGGACGCTGGCTGACGATGTGGAGGCGTCGGTGAAGGAGAGCCCCGCCGTGTTCTCCCGCTCGTCCGATCGCATGCTGCGCGCCATCGCGCTCTACACCAGATACGGACGCAATCTCGCTCGCCAGCGCCCGACCGTCGCGTCTCCACCAATTGGAGGCTTTCCGAGACTCGGTCGAGGCGCGCAGCCGGAATGGCTCGGCAAAAAGCTAATCGCCGCGGCCGGCATTCGCATTCCCGACGGCGCGCTGGCGCGCACGGTGGGCGAAGCGGTCACGCTCGCCGAGCAAATTGGCTATCCGGTGGTCTTAAAAGCGCAGGCCGCGTCCTTGCCGCACAAGACCGAAGTGGGCGGGGTGGCGCTTAATCTCACCGACGAGGCTGCGGTGCGCGCCGCTTGGGATACGATGATGCGCGACGTGAAACGTGCCGCGCCAAACACGAAGCTTGATGGTGCGCTAGTCGAGAAAATGTCGCCGCGTGGTATTGAGCTCATGGTCGGCGCCAAGCGCGATCCGGGCTGGGGAACAGTGCTGTTGCTCGGCCTCGGTGGCATCTGGGTTGAGGCGCTCGAGGATGTACAGGTGTTGCCGGCGACCGCTGATAAAGTGCAAATTATAGAAGCGCTCGGCAAGCTGCGCGCCGCAAACCTTCTGATCGGGATGCGCGGCGCGCCGCCCGCCGACCTTACGGCCGTGGCAGAGGTCGTGTTAGCGGTCAGTGGGCTGATGCAGAGCGTTCCCGAAATATCCGAGATCGACATCAACCCGCTGACGGTGCACGCCAAAGGCCAGGGTGCGACTGCGCTCGACGCCTTGATAGTCGTCGGCTGACCGTTCTCTACGCGACGTTGATTTTAGATGCCGGAACATCGCCTGCAGCGCCTCAGCATCCATTTCAGTCTTGAATTTGGTGCAGCCAACGTCATGGTTGTGGTGCATCTTGCGCCTTGAGGCGACGCTTGTCGATCTTGCCGACTCCCGAGCGCGGTAGCGCATCCACAAAAACGATGTGCTTCGGTAGTTTGTATCTGGCGAGGTTATCCTTGCAATAAGCCATCAGCTCTTCGGCGCCCAGCTTGAGACCGACTTTGAGCACCACAAAGATTTTAACGGCTTCGCCACTGAACGAGTCGGGCACGCCAACCGTAGCTGCTTCGAGGATGGCCGGATGCTTGAACAGCAGTTCGTCGATTTCGCGCGGATAAACATTGTAGCCGCCGACGATGATCATTTCTTTCTTGCGGTCGACGAGGAACATGTAACCGTCCTCGTCGTAGTAACCAATGTCACCGGTATAGAGCCACCCATCGCGGAGCTGCCGAGCATTCTCCTCCGGGCGGTTGTGATAGCCACAGGTAAACTGAGGGCCACGCACTCTAATTTCACCGCGTTCGCCGACGGGCATGACCTGCGTACCGGTCTCGAGATCAACGACCTCCGCTTCCCAGTCGGCGCCGGTAATGCCGACCGAACCGATCTTACGAACGCCTTTGAGCGGGTTATGATGAATGGGTGCACCTTCCGACATGCCCCACCCTTCCAACAGCATACAGCCGGTGATGGCTTCCCAAGATTTGATCAGCTCGATCGGGCAGGAGGCTCCACCAGACATGCAGACGCGAAGGTTGGAGAAATCGGTCTTGGTGAAGTTCTCATTCGCGCGAAGGCCCATGTAGAGGGCGGCCGGACCTCCGGCGAAAGTGGTTATGCGGCGCCTCTCAATTTCCTCCAGTACCGCCGCCGGCTTGTAGGCCGGCATTAGGACCATGAATGCGCGCAGATAAATAGGAAATGTCAGCGTGTAGTCAAATCCCCAGATGTGAAACATTGGCGCGACGTTGAGAATGCGCTCGGAATCGAGCGGCAGTGGCCAGAGCGTAGCGGTGCCGTAGCAATACGCCATCAGATTGCGGTGCCGATGGTTGGCGCCCTTGGGCAGACCAGTCGTGCCGCCGGTGAAGAACATCGCGCAGAGGTCGTCCTCCTCCGGCAGCGGAAGTGCAGTGGCCGATGCCGCCAGGAGATCCTCGGTGGTGATACCGCCGGAACCTAGCACCACGATTTCAGCATCTCCCGCCAGCCGCCGCGCGCGGTCACCAAACTCGGCCTCGCAAAGTACGAGCTTTGGTGTCACATCGCGAATTAGGGGCTCCATCTCTCTGTCGGTGTAATTCGGATTGAGCGGGCAAACCTGGGCGCGTGCCGCCATTCCGGCCAACATGCCGATTGCGGTTTCAAGGCTGTTCCGCATGAGACACGCGATCCGGTTGCCGGCAACGCCGCGCCGCGCAAGCTGTGTGGCCAGCGCGGCGACTGCCTGCGCATATTGCGCGTAGTTGAGCTCGCGATTTTCGCAAACGAGCGCGGGCGAGGTGGACCGTAACTCTGCCGCACGCGCCAACCCATGGATGATGGTTGGATAGCGCGGGTAGCTGGGGTCGAGAGTCGGCGTGACGAGTGGCATGCTGATCCCCGGGAATTGGTTCGTAAGAACGGCGGGCCTGTTGCAACGACCGCCGCGTTGATCCGCCACCTAGCCGTGCTCGTATTTTCCCATGGCGCGTTCCAGTGCAGCTCACCACGGCTCAGACAGCAGGTCTCCGGGATTTTTCGACAACGGTTCACGATCGGGTATCCGCCCAAATTCGTGCGCACCTAACTTACTGCACGCCGTGCGGCGCGAGGCCAAGCAGCTTGATCGCGTTCTCCTTCAGGATTAGCGGCCTGACCGTGGCCTTGATGTCGAGTGTTTCGAAGTCGCGCAGCCACCGGTCCGGCCGGATCACCGGCCAATCGGAGCCGAACAGCATCTTATGCTTCAGAAGCGAATTCGCGTAGCGCACCAGAATGGGCGGAAAATATTTCGGCGACCAGCCTGACAGGTCGATGTAGACGTTCGGCTTATGCTGTGCGACCGACAGCGCCTCTTCCTGCCACGGGAACGACGGATGCGCGAGAATAATCGGCATCTCTGGAAAATCGACTGCTACGTCGTCGAGATACATCGGATTTGAATATTTGAGCCGGATGCCGGCGCCGCCTGGCATGCCGGAGCCGACACCGGTCTGGCCAGTGTGGAACAGCGCCGGCAGTTTCGCCTCGGTGATCGCTTCGTAAAGCACATAGGCGTTGCGGTCGTTCGGAAAAAATCCCTGCATCGACGGGTGAAACTTGAAACCGCGGACGCCGAAATCACGAATGAGCCGACGCGCCTCCCGGGCGCCGGCCTTGCCCTTGGCCGGATCGATGCTGGCGAACGGTATCAGAACGTCGTCGTTGGCCGCGGCCTTTTCGGCAACCTCTTCGTTCGGGTAGCGGCGGTAGCCGGTCTCACGTTCGGCATCGACTGGAAAGATCACCGCGCCGATCTTGCGCTCGCGATAGTAGGCCGCGGTCTCCTCGATGGTGGGCCGGTTGTTCGGCTGGTTGAAGTAGACCGCCATGGCAGCCTGCAGTTCGTCGTAGCCATCGTCGGCATGGGTGCCGCACGGCTCCTCGGCATGGGTATGGAAGTCGATGGCGATGAGCTCGTTGACGTTCACAGCTTATTCCTTCAGGCACTTGCGGCTTTCAGTGGCTCACGCCCGGACAGCCGCCCTCTGCGAGCGGACGAAACACCTGATCGCCTGGCAACGCGGCCACGAGTTTGAGAAGATCCCATTCGCCCTTCGATTCCGTGGGCGACTTGATCTGGACCACATAGACGTCATGCACCATCCGGCCGTCCGGCCGTAGTCGCCCGTTCGACGTGAACGCGTCCTTCACTGGCGTCTCGCGCATTTTGGCGATCACCATCTTGGGATCGTCAGAGTTGGTGGCCTCGACCGCCTTCAGGTAGCTGCGGACCACCGAATAGGTGCCGACCTGGAAGGTCGAGGGCGCCACTTTCCGCCGTTCGAGGAATCTGGCGAAGAACGCCTTGGAGGCATCGTCCAGATCGGGCAGCCACGGCGAGACGGACATCATGCCCTGCGCGAGCTGCAGGCTTGCGGAACGTATCGCTGGTAGCGAGTCGAGACCGAATGGCACCACCTTCTGCTTGGCGGTCGCATTGAACTCGCGCGCCGACTTGACCGCGTTGATCGCGTCATCGCCGCCGTTCGCGATCCCAATCACGTCGGCACCCGAAGCCTGCGCCTGCAGCATGAAGGAGGAGAAGTCGGTGGTGCCGAGTGGGTGTCGGACTGAGCCCAAAATCTTGCCGCCGTTCTTCTCGATAAAAGCGGTAGCACCGTCCTGCAGGGCGCGACCGAACACGTAGTCGGCCGTAATAAAGAACCACTTATTACCGAGCTGTGGCAGTGACTGGCCGATCGCGGCGCCCATCTGGTAGGTGTCGTAGACCCAATGTACCGAATTGTTGGGTGCGCAGGCCTTGCCGGTGAAATCGGCAGAGCCGGGGCTGGTCAGGAGTACCGCCTTGTTGTTGGCCTTGGCGATCTCCAGCACCGCAAACGCGACGCCGGAATTGACCAGGTCGGTGACGGCATCGACTCCGTCGAGATCGAACCAGTGCCGCGCGATCGAGGCGCCGACGTCGGGCTTGTTCTGGTGATCGGCGGACACAATCTCGATCGGGGCGCCGTTAATTTTGTTGCCAAACTCCTCGGCGGCCATCATGGCGGCTTCCACCGAGCCGGCGCCCGAGTTCTGCTCATAAGGCCCGGCGAGGTCGGTCAGAACCCCGATCTTCACTTTCTGCCCGGAGATCTGCGCTTGGGCGAGCGACGGCCACAGTAATACCAAGGCGATGAAATTACAGACAAAGAAACACCAAGCCATGAGCTGCCGCATGCGTTTCTCCCGATTCTTGCCCTACCGTTCTTTTGATCTATTTGGACTTCGACCGCGCCGGAATTGACGCAGCGCCGAAACCTTAATCGACTGTATCATATCGACGCGATGAGGTCCGAACATAGGTACGCTTGCGTGTTGAGTTCGCGCAAATTTCCGACTTGGGGCTTCAGCGACGTTGAAGAGCGTCCACCAGGTCCGTTTTACCCCCGAAAGCGGACATTGTTGAGCGCGACTGGGATGTCCGCTAAGTGCCATAAGCAGACATGCGACATTCGAGCTATGAACGCTATTGACTGCCTATACCCGGCAGCGACACGCGTGTACCGGCGGTGGGTTCAATGGCTTTCGTTGATGTGGCCCGCTGGCGAGCGCGCACCACGGGCCTCAGAATGCTGCCCGATCCACCCAGGTCATGCCGCTCCCGTTGAAAGGCGTGGGGCACGCTCCGACGAGAACATGATTAGGTCCCAGCTATCGCGGATTTGGTCGAAGCGGAGGATATAAACGTTGCTGTCGTATCCTTTGACTTTGACGTAGCGATACCCGGGTCCACGACGCTTTAATAGTCGTCGGTTGACGGTTCTCTACGCGACCCTTTCCTTTAGATGCGGGAACATCGCCTGCAGCGCCTCCGCATCCAACTCAGTCTTGAACTTATGTCGATCTTTGAGTGCCACAGCCTTTTGCGCCGCCGGCCGCGCACTAATTTCATCGACTAGCCGCTTCAAATTCGAAAATTTCTCCCAGGCACCATCGCCGAGC
>JBKPIZ010000006.1:0-3793 GCA_046730495.1 Pseudomonadota bacterium | reverse complement strand
CGGTGTTTTGCAATTCGCCCGATTCAACAACAGCCACAAAAAAGCTTCCTGCGCGGTGCTATCCCGATCGTAAAAAGCCGACTTCCTGCCCTCGTTGCGATACTGAATTTTCACAGAAATCGGTCAGCCTGCAAATCGAAGGGGATAACCCCCTTCGCCTCAGACCTTGGCCCCAGCACCTCCCATGTGTTGGGGCCTTTTTTTGGTGCGAACGCGAATTCGACTCTTAACCCTCTAGGCCTTGTTTAGTCTGCATGTCGTTGCGTGAGCGTACCCGCCCAGGGAGGGGGTAAAACCTGTCACATGTAGCGCGCTCTGACCTGGTTTCTTTAGGCCGGTTTTCTGCTTAGTAACCAACTCAAGCATTCATTTTGCCTTCGCATCACTCGCTGCAACCTTGTCTGGGTTTATTGTGAGTATGAGCGTCACGATCGATGCCGCCTTCTTCCAAGAAAAGGTCCGAATTTGCCTACAGCTGGCAAGGGCACTGCCGTGGAACAGCCCGGCGCGTTATCAACTACTATTGATGGCCGAAGATCTTCAACTTCGTGAAAAAGAACTTGAAGGTCACGACGGGGTAGCAACACGCGAGGCGAAGCGCGAGGAGGATTGGGGCTCACCGCGCTGGATAAAGTCGAAAAGCCGAAGCCGCCAGCCGTGACGATGCGCTGCTTCACGCGACAGCGGGTGTTGCACGAACAGCAAACTCGCAATTTTGACATTCACCATACTCGCGGCAATACTCGTCCGCGTGTTCACAAATCCGCGCTTCGGCAAAATTAAATTCGTGAACGCGGTGGCAGATTGCGCACAGTAAAGTCGCTTTCCATTTCGGCGGCACGTAACCGAGATCGGCGCGGGTCGCTCGAAAATCGCTTTTGAACGCACGTCCTGTCTTTGCACACGAGAGGATTAATTGACCCATTTGCCGCCAGCCCCGCCGCGCTGAAAGTTGGCGCGGCGCATTTGAGCTCGAACCTCATTGATCTGAGCAATGACTTTATTCACCTGAGTAATGAGGTCACGGGAATGCGCGAGGCTCTCCTCGATCTGCCGCAACAGTTCGGCGTTTGCTTGGTCAGCTAATTCTCTCTCGTGGGCGGGCATTTCCTGCCTTCAGGCGGTTCTTAGCCCCGCCACGTCAGCGCAGTTCAAATTTGGAAGAAGTGACGGCCAGCACAAAAAGACTGTGACGTTGCAAGTAGCCGATGACACGGTTAGGTGCGACTTAATCGGATCACTCAAATTATCGATCAATTTTGTATAAATGGGAGCCGCAATAAGTTCACGCCGCTTCCGCCGCCTTGGTCTGTCGAAGGCTAGGGAGCCTGCTTTGGGGAGCCATTTATGAAACTAAAGCTGGTTGCCGCCGTTTCCGCTCTCGCAATACCGGCGCTTGCTCACGTGGAACAGAGAGGTCCGCAGCCAGCCGTACCGAAGCCAACAAAAGCGGATGCTCAAAAGGTCGTCCAGATAACCACCAGCGATAAAGTCGCGCAGAATTCTGCCGCCGACGCCGATATTGATGAAGACTTCAGCACGCAACCTGGCCAAGGCTTTACATTTGCGGTTCAACCTGGCGGTTGTTGTTGAGCGACAAGTCAACGTAGAGCAGAAGTAGCTTGCATGTCCGCTTTCGGCACAAAGCGACGTCAGAAGCAGACGGATCGATGTTATTGGGGTTAAAGCGGAAATCGCGGGAGCACGCTCTCCAATGTCGCCTTATGACCCAAAGCGTACACCTCAAAGCCCTCAGCTTTTCTCACGTAACCAAGTCGGCCCGCCGCCGGCCAAAAAGTCCTCGCGCGGCGGTACGAATATGTCGACCACCTCGGTGTCTTCGTGGCACCAGCCCTCGTGCTCGACGCCGCCGGGGATCGCCGCGACGCCGCCGGCTTCGAGCACGCGGCGCTCCTTATCGATGCGGAATTCCATCTTGCCTTTGACGATCCAAACGAGTTGTTCATGTGGATGCGAATGCGTGGCCACATGCGTTCCGGCGCCTATCTTCCACCACACCATCATGCCTTTTTGGCCGGCTAGAACCCGGCGCGTGATCTTGTCGGTGATCTTTTCCTCAGGGATCGCCGCCAAGGAGCCGAAACCGCTGAGCTGTGTCATTGCGTTCCTTCCTTCGCGCATCCGACATGCGGATCGCGACGTTAGGAGTCATCATAACTGTCTCCTACGGATGCCGTACAGGTATCGTCCGTAAATCTCGTGACCCGTGATAACGTAGCTTCCTCCGATGTCCGTTAATGGGGGTAAAGCGGACATCGCGCAAACCTTCGAGAATGTCCGCTTTTGACCCAAAGCGGACATCGAGTGTTCGCGCATTGAGCCAATGGAGCCGCGTTCACCTCTTGAACCGATCACAAATTATTTTCGCGCCACTCAACGCCATAATCGATAGTGGAAATGACGACCCCGACCTTGTCGGGGCATCTTGGGGGATGGGGACAAAGGATCGGGGCCGGGCTCTCGCAGGAGAGGAGAACCGGTCCCGATTTTATTAGAAGCCCCGACTTCAAGAATTTGATTATTGTCAAGAAGCGAGATCACTCAGCCAACGGGCTTATTCTTCGTCGAAGTGTTTGATAGTTCGCCATAAGGTCGTTCAACGTCGCGAGCAATTTTACCGCCCGCTCTACGATCTGGCCTTTGAAGTTACCTTTCTCGACCAATTCGACTTGCCTGTAGGTTAGCTCCCTAAGTTCAGTCATGTGGCAGTCTATTCTGTCCAACTGCTGGCTTGTCAGACGAGACTTTTCCGCCTCAAGCAACAGCAGTTTGAGCAGCCTGGAGCGCGTGAATTCGTCCGGCTCGTTTTCTAGCTGGCTGCGGAGGCGTGCCACGTTTTGCGCGGCGGTAAAAGCGGAGCGCTTTAATTGCTCGACGCCACTCGGGTTTTCACTAGGGATAAAGTTATCCATCGGCCGTCCCTCTCTACGGCCCCATCCCCCGTACATTCATGATGCGCCTAACGCTGGGAAGTTTCTATTTGCTCGCGCGGGCGTGACAACGAATTAACGAGCGCGTGACATAAATGAAACAGAAACAAGCGCGGCGCGTTTGTTGCACTGCAGAAACGCAGCGAAGCGCTAAATCGTTTCGGGACTTTTAGGCGGGGGTAGCGCCAATGGCGTTGTGAGGCCCTTACCGTTCCGGGCGATGGCGCGTTCGATTCGCCGCCGACGAGGTGATCGAATGAATGGCCAATGCCCGCTATTGGCACAAAGCGGACATGGAGGCGTGTTAGCTTGATGTCCGCTTTTGGGGGAATAGCGGACATCGACAGGCGGCAATCCGATGTCTGCTTTTGACCCAAAGCAGACATTTGTCGTTTCTGGCCCTTCACGCGAATTCAAACGCGATCACGTTTGCGCAATACCGGGCGGGGAAGCTTCAAAACGTGATGACCATCACGGAGAGCCCTTAGCCGGTTCTGGCAAGTAACGCGTTAGAAAAGCGGAGCTAGAACACGGATTAATTTTCCGGGAGATGGCCGTGATAAAGAAAAAGGCAGGTAAAACCGACATGAGCAAGCGCATTTTGGTAGTCGACGACCAACCGGATAATCGCCAAATCATCCGCGATATGCTGGCGCCTGACGACTACGAAATCACAGAGGCCGAAAACGGTGAGGAGGCGCTAGCGGCAATCGCAAAGCAGCGGCCCGATCTCATTCTGATGGATATCCAGCTCCCGATTATGGACGGTTATACAGCTACGAGCCGGATCAAAGCTGATCCGGTGCTGCGGTCGATCCCGATCATCGCGGTCACCTCCTATG
>JBKPIZ010000005.1:0-6221 GCA_046730495.1 Pseudomonadota bacterium | reverse complement strand
GTCGGCCATGCGCTGGCCGATCCACTTGTTCTCGATCGGGCGATTGCGGGCCCGCGCCATCCGTTCCTGATGCAGCTCGTCATTGTAGAAGGAGCGGTTATTGGCAAGAACGAACAACAGCGGAATCTTATAATGCACCGCTGTCCAAATCGCGGTGACACCCATCAGAAAATCGCCGTCGCCGCAGATCGCGACTGGCAAGCGTCCCGAACCTTTCAGCGCCAGCGCGGCGCCGACCGAAATGCCCGGGCCGCCGCCGACCCCGCCGCCACCGTCAGAGCCGACGTAATCGAGCGGGTGGCGGAACGTCAGCCAGCTGTCATCCCATGATAACGGCAGGTGCGTATATGTCACCGCGCGATCGCCGAGCACTCGCCGCAAAGCGCGCGCGATGTGCTCGTTGGTGAAACCTGCCGGCTCTTTGTTTGACGCTGCGCGCGACGACGATACCGCGTGCGGCTTCGCGCTCTTGCCGATCGCCTTGACGAGTTCGCCCACGACGACATCGGGATCGGCGGACAACAAGAGGTCGACCGGCGGCAGTCCCTGGTAATCCATACTCCAGCCGTTGTGAATGCGATGGTCCAGTGAGATCTGGATCACCTTCACCGACGGCGACGGGCCGAAAGCGCGCAGCGCGCCGGCGAGGTCGACCCAATCGAGGCTAAGCACGACGTCGACGTTCTTTAAACCGTCAACGCTGTCCGGCGTAATCGCGCGCGGCGAACCGACATAAAGCGCATGATCGGTCGGAAAGCTCGCGCCGATCTTGAGATCGGTGACGACGCGCGCGTTGAGCGCTTCGGCAAGCGCAACTCGCTCGTTCCAAGCCTCTGCGCTGCGCGAGGCCCGGCCGGCAAGCAGCAAAACCTGTTTTGCGCCTTTGAGGATATCGGCGGCTTGGCGGATCAATTCGGTGGGCGCCGCCGTCGCAACTTGCGGCATATAACGCGCCACATCGATCGGCGGCAGCGGTTCCGCAACCTTCGCTTCCTGCAGTTCGGCGTCGAAATTGATGTAGACCGGACCACGCGGCGCCGTATTCGCAATCCAGGTGCCGCGCAAAATCGCTTCGCGCGCCGCACCCGGCGATGACGGCTGGTCGTCCCATTTGGTGTATTCGCGCACCAAGGCGCCCTGATCGCGCGCGGTATGGATCCAATCGATCCACGGCCGGCGCTTGGCCGCGTCCACCGGCCCGGTCGCGCCGAGCACAATGACAGGCATGCGGTCGCACCATGCATTGAACATCGCCATGGTCGCGTGCATCAGGCCGACATTCGAATGCACGGCCGTGACCATGGCCTTGCCAGTAACCTTGGCATAACCATGCGCGATCGCGACCGCGGCTTCCTCATGCAGGCAAAGCAGCATCTGCGGCTTGGTATTGCCGAGATAATTGACGATGCTGTCGTGCAGCCCACGATAGCTCGCGCCCGGGGTGAGCGCGATATAGGGAATATCAAGCGCGCGCAGCGCGTCGGCAATCACATCGCTGCCAAATCCAGGCGCGTTGACGCCGGCCGGTGTCGGACGTTCGACTCCGGCCACGGTGGGGTCGGCGTCATTGGCTTTGGCACGTGCGGTCGCAGAAATGGGCGGCGTCATGTGGGAATTCCTTTGGCAACGGACTTGGCGGCGTCATCCAACCGGATCGCTGAGCAATGCACAAGGCGGTTGAGCGCGCTCAACTGCGCGTCATGACCCTTGACGTAAACGGGCGAGGAGCTTCACGCCGGGATAGCCATCGGCCGGCTCGATGCCGAATTTTCGTTGGTAATTAAGTACGGCAAGGCTCGTCGCATTGCCGATCCGGCCATCGGCGCCGCCGGTGTCGAAGCCGAGCGCGGTAAGGCGGCGCTGAAGTTCCTGGACCTCGGCGAGCGTGGGCGGCGGCTCGCTGTCGGGAAATTGCTGGACGAAAGGCGGACGGCCGACGCATCGATCGCCGAGATAGCAAAGACCGAGCGCATAACTCAGTGCCGGATTGTAACTGCGCGCGGCGAAAAAATTCGCGCCGAGAAGGAAGGCAGGGCCGCCTGCGACCGGCAGCCAGGCACGCGCACTGCCATTTGGCTGCGGGAACGACTCGCCATCAGCACGCGCGACGCCGAGCGCCTGCCAGTTAGCGTAACTGCGCGAGGCGGTGCCGCGAATCGGCCGCTTCATGCGTACTTCGTAACCCCAATGTTCGCCACGACGGTAATTGCCGCGTTCCATGAAATAACGCGCGGTCGTGGCGAGCGCGTCGTCCGGCGGACCATAGGGTGAGATTTTGCCATCGCCGTTATAGTCGATGCCGAGATGCAACCAGACCTCCGGCATCCATTGTGTATGGCCCATGGCGCCGGCCCAGGAACCGACCATTTCTTCCGGTGTGCTCCAGCCGCGCTGAATGATGGTCAAGGCATTGATCAATTCGCTTTCCCAGTAGCTGCGGCGGCGCGGCTCGGCCCAGGCGAGCGTCGCCAGCGACGGAACGACCGGGCGCATATGGTTCTTCTCGACGAGGGGATCGCCGAATGCGGATTCGATGCCCCAGACGCCGAGCATGAAGAAAGGCTCGACGCCGAAATCACGCTCAATGCGTGCAAGCAATGATGCATACTCTTTCGCTTTGACTTTGCCTGACTCGATCCTCCAATCCGATGCGGCGCGGTTGAGATATTGCCAGAGCTGTTGACTGAACTCCGGCTGATTGCGGATGGCATTCACTCCCGTCATGTCGGGCTGCACGCCGCGCATCACCCGGGTATAGGTTTCCTCGCTGACGCCGCGAGCGGTGGCTTTGCTGCGGAATGTGGCGATCCATTGCTCGAAGCCAATCTCCGCGCGCGCGGCGGGCAGTCGCGACAGCGCGGCGGTTGTGCCGGCAAGACCGGCCAGCAAGTTTCGTCGGGTAAGGTGGACCAGCGATGTCGTCGCCATCACGATCTATCTTACCGCCGCTTATATGCGGGTGTGGCAGGAATTTGTGGCGTCGGTAAAGGTCGCTATTGATGCGCCGCCTGAAGCTGATCGGGAGTGCCCAATTTTGCGATCAGACTGTCGAGGCTGTTGGCGAAACTCTCGACGTTAAAGTTGAGCGGATCGTCGTGACCATTGGCAATCTGCGCATCGATCGCGGCATGGAATGCGGGGATGAGCCAGCGTTCGGCGCGGACGCTCGCGATCACGTAAAGGAGCGCAAGCCGGTCATATTGCGCGGCCGTAAAGGCCGGGTCGGGCGAACGCGCGTCATTGCGCCGGCCGCGGCCTGGCGCGCTGCGGCGCGGCTGAATCATTTCGTTGTGCAGGAACAGCCCCTTTAGCGCGCCGCCGAATTCCGCCGCCTGCTCGAACTTGGTCTCGCGCCACGGGATTGAATAATCGTGCGCCAATAAGAGCTCGCCGGTGCGGCTGATGACAACATGGGCTTTGCCCCAGCCGTCATGGCATTCGAAGTTTCGGAGGTCGTTGACCTTGCCGCCGCCATCGATGTCATCCGGGAAGGAGCGGCGGCCGAAATTCGGCCCGCTGGTGTCGTGGATGACGAAATAGCGCGCCATCGGCGCGGCAAGGTTATTGTCGTGGGCGCGCGACACTGGCAGCCAGAGAAAATCGCCAAATTCGCCCTCGAGCCCGAGCGTAGAAAGATAATCGCTCAGCGTGGTGCGCGACGGCAGTCCAGCCGTTTGCCCAATGCGTTCGGCCAATGCTTGCGGCAGGCTCTGCAAACGCGGTTCGAGATTGCGCGACGAGTCCATGCCGCGCATCAGGCACATTGCTTGCTCGGCGGGCGTGCCGGCAAAACTTAATGTCTCGCTGTCGAACGCACACGTTCCCATGGTTTTGATGAAGAACAGCGGGCGAAGATGGTCCGGCTTGCAGCCGGCCAGTACGGCATCCAGCGGCGCGAGCGCGATCGGGCCTGCCAGCACCGCGGCGCACAGCCATTCATAAATTTTGCTCGACCCGCGCACGCGTCAAATCCCAATATTGAGACTCGACAATTATCGCGAGCAACGTGTGTTGTGCCAAGCCGTGCTCGAGTATTTTTGAAGTGCGAAATCGTCAGGATGAATAAATATTCAGCTACAATTCGGAAATGCTGCCAAGCGGCGAACAAAGCTCAATCTTTCGCCCGCTCGACATAACTGCCGTCTGCGGTCATCACCACGATCTTGGTCCCCGTGGTGACGAAGGGCGGGACCATCGTGCGCACTCCATTCGAGAGCAAAGCGGGCTTGTAGGACGAAGCGGCGGTCTGTCCTTTTACCGTAGGCTCGGTCTCGACCACTTCCAGCACTGCTTTGGGCGGCAGTTCGATGGCGACCGGCACGGCCTCATGCATGCTGATGGTCACCTCCATCTCCGGCTGCAAATAGGCGGCCTGGTCGCCGATGATATCGGCGGGCACGGCGACTTGGTCGTAGCTTTCCATATTCATGAAATGGAAGCCGTCGCCGTCCTGATACATGTATTGGTGCTTTCGGTCCTCGACGAAGGCGCGCTCGACCTGGTCTGTGGTCTTGTAACGCAGCGAGACCTTGACCCCGTCGCTGATGCGGCGGACGTCGAGCTGGGTGACCGGCGTGCCCTTGCCGGGATGGATATTCTCGGCGGCCATAACCACCCCGAGTTTACCGTCGATTTCGACGATATTTCCCTTGCGCAATGAACTGGCGATGACTCTCACGGCTTCCTCAATTTCAATGGCTTATGGATCGGCTTTTGGATTTCGGCCGCACCATACTGATCTTGAGCTTTACTGCCAGCTATTTCTCAATTGCCGCCAGACAAGGAACGTGCTGGACAGGACCATGCCACGCGTTCCGCCCTCGGCGCCGTTCTGGACCCCCGAGGTCCATGCTGACCGCCGACCGATCCTGCTGGCTCGGGGCCGCATAGTGGCGAGCTTGCGCGCCTGGTTCGCCACGCGCGACTTTGTCGAGGTCGAGACTGCAAGCTTGCGGATCTCGCCCGGTAACGAGACGCATCTGCATGCCTTCGCCACGTCGCTTATAACCACCGACGGCAGCGCGGCCCCGCTTTATTTGCGCACTTCTCCGGAATTTTCCTGCAAGAAATTATTGGCGGCGGGCGAGCGGCGCGTCGTCGAGTTCGCACGATCGTTTCGCAACCGCGAGCGCGGCGTGCTGCATCATCCTGAATTCACACTGCTTGAATGGTACCGCGCCAGCGAACTGTACGATGCGCTAATCAACGACTGCATCGCTATCGTGCGTGAGGCGGCTCATGTCGCGCAAACGCGGCAGTTCAGCTTTCGCGGCCGCACGGCTGATCCATTTGCCGAACCCGAGCGGCTCACGGTCGCGCAGGCTTTTGCCCGCTTTGCCGGGATCGACATTCTCGCCACTCTCACGGTTGACGCTCCAGATCGCGACCACTTTGCGCGCGCGGCGCGGGGCGCCGGTATCCGGGTCGCCGAGGATGATCGCTGGGCCGATATATTCAGCCGAGTCTTGGTCGAGCGGATCGAGCCCAATCTCGGCATCGGCCGCGCCACGATCTTGGACGAATATCCCGCCGTGCTTTCGGCGCTGGCCAAGCGTACGCGCGATCCTCGCGTGGCGGAACGCTTCGAGGTTTATGTCTGCGGCGTGGAACTCGCCAACGGCTTTGCCGAGTTGACCGACCCGATCGAGCAGCGCCGTCAGCTTGAGCAGGAAATGGCGGAGAAGGAGCGCCGCTACGGCGAGCGTTACCCGATCGACGAAGACTTCCTTGCTGCGCTCGCCCATATGCCGGACGCGTGCGGTGTGGCGCTCGGGCTTGACCGGCTGGTCATGCTGGCGACCGGGGCGTCGCGCATCGACCAGGTGCTCTGGACACCACTGGATGATCCGTCGCAATAAGCGAGCATTGCCAACGCCGCGCCAGGTCTTTTGCGCGCGGCAATAAGGAATGAGGTCGGCCATGCCGGCAGGAAGTAAAGCATTGCGCAGCGCGTCGGCGCTGGTTGAGGCGCAGCTGGCAAAACCGGAACAAATGGCCGCGCTGAAAAGTGTCGCGTCACGCTATGCGGTGGCGATCACGCCGGCGATCGTCGATCTGATCGATCCCGCGGACCCGCGCGATCCAATCGCGCTGCAATTTGTTCCCGATGAACGCGAGCTGGAATCGCGTCTGGGCGAAGACGCCGATCCGATCGGCGACGCGGCGCACAGTCCGGTTCCGGGCGTGGTGCATCGCTATCCAGATCGCGTCCTGCTCAAGGT
>JBKPIZ010000004.1:0-6601 GCA_046730495.1 Pseudomonadota bacterium | reverse complement strand
GTTAGAGATCAATTACGCCGCTGCATTTCACCGGCCGCACGAGCAAGGATCTCGACCAGACGCGCTTCCGCTTCGGCGTCGCCTTCGAGCCGCTTGCCCACGGTCTCGCGCAAATGATCGAATGCGGCTTCGACGAGTGGTGGCAAGCTCCGCCGCTGCTCGCGGTCCCCGCGCGCTGCGCGCCGCCAGCGATTCACGCGCTCGCCGATGGCGGTTAGCCGGTCGAGCACCACGTCGGCGAGGTCCCGATTGGCGTCGAGATAGGCACGGCCTTCATCGGTAATGGTGTAGAGCTTCTTGGCGCCTTCGCTGGAGACGGTCACATAACCCGCTTCTTCGAGGAAGGTTAAAGTCGGATAGACGATGCCCGGACTCGGGCTGTACCAGTCGGCGGTCTTTTCCTCGACCAGCTTGATGATTTCATAGCCGTGGCGTGGCGCCTGTGCGATCAGCGCTAGCGCGACGAGCCGCAGATCGCCCTGCGCCAGCATGCGGCCGGCGCGCTTATCGTCCGGGTTCATGCCGCCGCCATGCCGGCCGCCGAAGCCAAATCCGCCAAATCGTCCGCGCCGGTGACGTCCCGCAGCCCAGCGATAAGATCCACAATGTCCATGCATTTCAAGGTTCTCCCTTTTTAAGATATATCTTTAGTATCTCGTTTTTCGTCATAACGAAAGATATATCTTTTCAGCACTATCGGGCCAGCAATCCCCGGATAGTTCTGCGGAGCCGCCGAGGACTAGAATGCGGCGATGTTTGCGACCTTCTTCCATCAGCTGAAGCAGGCCGGCTTGCCGGTGACGCTGCGCGAGTATCTGACCTTGATGGAGGCCATGGAGCGGGATCTGGCCGGGCGTCGGGTCGAAGATTTCTACTATCTGTCGCGTGCCGCATTGGTGAAGGACGAGCGCAATCTCGACAAGTTCGATCGCGTGTTCGGCCACGTCTTTAAGGGCCTCGATCTCATCGAACAGGCGCTGAACGCGGAAATACCGACCGAGTGGCTGAGAAAGCTCACCGAAAAATACCTCACCGAAGACGAGAAAAAACAGATCGAGGCGCTCGGCGGCCTCGACAAACTTCTGGAAACCTTGCGCCAGCGGCTCACCGAACAACGCGGCCGCCATCAAGGCGGCAAGAAATGGATCGGGACGGCTGGCACATCGCCGTTCGGAGCTTACGGATACAATCCCGAAGGCATCCGCATCGGACAGGACAAGAACCGAAATTTTCGCGCGGTGAAGGTCTGGGACCGGCGCGAGTTCAGAGATCTCGCCGATGATGTCGAGCTCGGCACCCGCAATATTAAGATCGCGCTGCGGCGCTTGCGCAAATTTGCGCGCACCGGCGCGCCGGAAGAACTCGATCTCGACGGCACGATCAAAGGCACCGCGCACAAAGGCTATCTGGACATTCTGATGCGGCCGGAACGGCACAACACCGTCAAGGTGCTGCTGTTTCTCGACGTCGGTGGCTCGATGGATTGGCACATCAAGGCCACGGAGGAGTTGTTCTCGGCGACCAAGAGCGAATTCAAGCATCTCGTGCATCTGTATTTCCACAATTGCTTGTACGAGAAAGTCTGGAAGCAGAATGCGCGACGCTGGACCGAGACGACACCGACCTGGGACGTGCTGCATACCTATCCGCACGACTATAAGGTGATCTTTGTCGGCGATGCGACAATGTCGCCCTATGAGATCGTCGCGCCGGGCGGCTCGGTCGAGCACTTCAATGAGGAGGCCGGACGCGTCTGGATGGAGCGCATCGTCGCCACTTATCCGGCCTGCATATGGCTCAATCCGGTGCCGCAAGCCGAATGGGAGACCACCGCCTCGATCCGGCTGATGCGCCAGCTTCTCGCCGGGCGCATGTATCCGCTGACGATCGAAGGTCTGGACGCTGCCATGCGCGAATTGGGACGGTAGTTTTCCCACAATGTCACTGACCGGAGGGATCATGCCGGCTGATATGGCAAACGGCGAAGCACCGGTGCTCGTGCGCGAGACCAGGCGCGGCACTTTCCAGCAGGAAATTATCGTCGGCCCGCACCGCTTTTTGGCCGACGAACCGGTCAATGTCGGCGGAATCGACAGCGGGCCTGGTCCTTACGATTTCCTGCTCGCCGCGCTTGGCGCCTGCACCGCCATGACGCTACGGCTCTATGCCGAGCGCAAGAAACTGCCGCTGATGCGCGCAGTAGTCCGGCTGCGCCACCGTAGGATCTACGCCGCCGACTGCACCGAATGTGAAACCAAGGAGGGGATGCTCGACCGCATCGAGCGCGTGATCACGCTCGAAGGCGATCTCAGCGCTGACGATCGCAAGCGGCTCCTGGAAATTGCCGACAAGTGTCCGGTGCATCGTACTCTGACGTCGGAGATCGATATTCGCACAATGGAAGAGTCGGCTCAGAATGCAGCGCGCTGAACGCGCGCGCGTGCCACCTTGATCGCCTCCGGGATCGCTGCATCGTTGCCCGGCGCCATGATATGGACGCCGGCGACGCCGCGAATAGTGGAAAGCTCCTCGATCAATTCGACGCAGATGCGAAGCCCTTCGCGCGCCGGGTCGGCGGCGTTTTCGAGCCGGGAAATAAATGCGTCGGGAATGATCGTGCCGTAGAGGTGGTGTTTCATCCACTGCGCCGATTTGGCCGAGCGCAAGGGATTAACGCCGATGAGAAGCGCAATCTTGGTGGTGATGCCGGCCCTTTCCAAGGCGGCGACGTAGCGGCGCACGATCCCCGAATCCATGCAGAATTGGGTCTGTGCGAATTGCGCGCCGGCATTGATCTTGGCGGCAAGACCGTTGGGTTGCCAGCCGGCCGGCGGATCGATCGGCATGTCGGCGGCGCCGATAAAGAAGTCAGCCTTGCCGCTGAGCTTGCGGCCGTTCGGCAGCGTCCCGTCGTCCCGCAACCGTCGCGCGGTGTCGATCAGCGTACGCGAATCGACGTCGAATACCGGCTTGGTATCCGGCTGATCGCCGGTTTTGGGATCGTCGCCCGAAAGCAGGAGGAGATTGCGGATGCCGAGCGCGGCCGCGCCCATCATCTCGCTCTGCAAAGCGAGCCGGTTCTTGTCGCGGCAGGTCATTTGCAGGATCGGTTCGATGCCGGCCTGCAACAGCAGGCTCGCGCCCGCCAGCGCGCTCATATGGGCGCGGGCGCCGGCACCGTCGGTGACGTTGACGGCGTCGGCCAAGCCCTTGAGCGCGGCGGCCTTGCTTAAGAGCTCGTCGGTCTCGCAGGACAGCGGCGGCACCAGCTCCGCGGTCATGACAAAGTGCCCCTGACGGAGTCGTTCTCGCAAGCTGCCGGGGAGGGGGGATCTGCCGCTATGTCGGTTCATGTGTTCGCCGCCGCTAGTGTGGTGGATTTGAAGTTCCTACGAATAAGCGGCTAGCTCGCATAGGAACTTCAAATCCAAAAAACCACACTAGAATCTTAAGTTTGCTGGTGTCCCTTTGATTCCGAAGTTCGCATTAGAGCTCGCCGCAAATTCTTGCGAACTTCGGAATCGGGACACCAGAGCGCTTATATGCTTTGTCGGCCTATATCAAATTTACCCAGCGGCGCCCGCTTTCCTGGACAGAAAAGCGGCGTCTCGTTAGACAGTTGCCCCGAAATGACTGGCGTCAACGACATCCGAGCGGCTTTCCTGAGCTATTTCGCGCGCGAGGGGCACGAAATCGTGCCGTCCTCGCCGCTCGTGCCGCGCAATGACCCGACCTTGATGTTCACCAATGCCGGGATGGTGCAGTTCAAGAACGTCTTCACCGGCCTCGAAAAGCGGCCCTATTCGCGCGCAGTCACAGCGCAAAAATGCGTCCGCGCCGGCGGCAAGCACAACGATCTCGATAATGTCGGCTACACCGCCCGCCATCACACCTTTTTCGAGATGCTCGGCAATTTCTCCTTCGGCGACTATTTCAAGGAGCGCGCGATCGAGCTGTCCTGGCGGCTGGTGACCAAGGAGTTCGCGGTCCCGGCCGATCGGCTCCTGGTCACGGTCTATATCGATGACGACGACGCGTTTAGGCTCTGGCGGAAGATCTCGGGGCTGCCTGAGAAGAAGATCCTGCGCATTGCCGGCGACGATAACTTCTGGGCCATGGGCGAAACCGGGCCATGCGGTCCGTGTTCGGAAATTTTCTACGATCACGGCGAGCATGTCTGGGGCGGGCCGCCGGGATCGCCGGAAGCCGAGGGCGATCGCTTCACCGAAATCTGGAATCTCGTGTTCATGCAGTACGAGCAGCTTGCCGACGGCAAGCGCATCGATCTGCCGCGGCCGTCGATCGATACCGGCATGGGGATCGAGCGCATGGCCGCGGTGCTGCAGGGCACGCACGACAATTACAAGATCGATCTATTCGCCGCCTTAATCGAGGCGGTCGCCGAACTCACCGGCGTCGATGCGGAAGGCGAGCGCAAGGCGTCGCACCGCGTCATCGCCGATCATCTGCGCGCCAGCGCCTTCCTGATCGCCGATGGCGTGCTGCCCTCCAACGAAGGCCGCGGCTATGTGCTTCGCCGCATCATGCGCCGCGCCATGCGTCACGCCGAACTGCTCGGCGTCAAAGAGCCGCTGATGTGGCACTTGGTGCCAATCCTGGTGCGGGAGATGGGCCAGGCCTATCCCGAGCTCGTTCGCGCCCAGCCGCTTGTGACCGAGACATTGAAGCTCGAAGAGGTTCGATTCCGCCGCACGCTGGAGCGCGGCCTCGCTTTGCTCGAAGACGCGAGCAAATCGCTCAAGAAGGGCGACATGTTCGACGGTGAGACCGCGTTCACGCTTTACGACACTTACGGCTTCCCGCTCGATCTCACCCAGGACGCGCTTAAGCCACGCGGCGTCGGCGTCGATATCGCCTCCTTCACCGACGCGATGGAGCGCCAGCGCGCCAAGGCGCGTGCGTCGTGGGCCGGTTCCGGCGAAGCCGCGGCGGGAGCGGTCTGGTTTGCGTTACGGGAGAAGCTCGGCGCCACCGAATTTCTCGGTTACGAGACCGAAAGCGCCGAGGGCGTGGTTGCCGCTGTCCTGCGCGACGGCAAGGAAGTCGCCGCGCTGAAAAAAGGCGAAAGCGGCGTCGTCATCCTCAATCAAACGCCGTTCTACGGCGAATCCGGCGGTCAAGTCGGCGACACCGGCGTCATGAGTGCCGAAGGCATTCGTTTCAAGGTCACCGACACGCAGAAATTTGCCGGCGACCTCTACGCGCATTTCGGCACGATTGAAGAAGGCACGGTGAAACCGGGCGCCGCACTGGCGCTTGAGGTCGATCACGCTCGCCGCGGCGCGATCCGCAAAAACCATTCGGCGACGCATCTTCTGCACGAAGCCTTGCGCGAGGTGCTCGGCGATCACGTCGCGCAGAAAGGCTCGCTGGTCGCGCCGGACCGGCTGCGCTTCGATTTCTCGCATCCAAAGGCGATGAGCGCCGAGGAAATCGAGCGCGTCGAGGACATCGCTAATGACTTCATTCTGCAGAACGCCCCGGTGATCACGCGGCTGATGAGCCGCGACGATGCCATCGCCTCCGGCGCGCGCGCTCTGTTCGGCGAGAAATACGGCGACGAGGTGCGCGTCGTCGCGATGGGCGAGAATCCTGCAACGTCAGGCGGCGGCAACACCCTGGGCTGGTCGGTCGAATTGTGCGGCGGTACGCATGTTAATCGCACCGGCGATATCGGCATCGTTTCGGTCGTTGCCGAAAGCGGCGTGTCTGCGGGCGTGCGCCGGATCGAGGCGCTGACCGCGATGGCGGCGCGTCACAATGCCAATGATCTCGCGCGAATTGCCAAAGATGCCGCTGCGGAAATGCGGACGACAATTGACGAATTGCCAGCCCGCATGGCCACCTTGATCGACGAACGCAAACGGCTCGAGCGTGACCTCTCGGAGGCGAAGAAGAAGCTTGCCATGGGCGGCGGGCGCGGCAACGAAGCCGGCGAGGGCGCGGACGGCGTGCGCAAGGTCGGCGACGTGAAATTGATGGCGCGGGCGGTCGAGGGCATCGAGCTGAAAGATCTGCGCAGTCTCGCCGACGACGGCAAGAAAAAGCTTGGCTCCGGCGTGGTCGCAATCGTCGGTGTCACTGGCGACGGCAAAGCCGGAATTGTGGTCGGCGTTACCAACGATCTGGTAACGCGGTTTAACGCCATCGATCTCGCCCGCAAAGGCGCCGAGGCGCTCGGCGGCAAGGGTGGCGGCGGCCGGCCTGACATGGCGCAGGCCGGCGGTCCGGACGGCTCGAAAGCGGACGCGGCGCTGGCGGCAATCGAGGCGGCGCTGGCGGGCTGAGTGCCGCAATTCTTCCCGGATGCTGGGTGACGATTGGGCGCGTCATGTGAGTCCGTCATGGCCGAGATCCATTTCACCAGTCATCTGCGCAACTTGGTTACGGACGGGCCGCTATCCGCCGCGGGCGCGACGGTCGGCGAAGCGCTGACGAACGTGCTCGCCGCGCAGCCGCATGTGCGCAGCTATGTGCTCGACGATCGCGGCGCTTTACGCAAACATGTTTGCATATTCGCCGACGGCGAGCGCTTGGCGCACGAGGGTGCGCTCGCTCGACAGATCGGTCCTGACAGCAA
>JBKPIZ010000003.1:0-3629 GCA_046730495.1 Pseudomonadota bacterium | reverse complement strand
CGGCCAGTCTGGCCGACGGCATGCTCGACGGCGAGGTGATCGAATGCGCCGTGCATATGGGCGCCTTTCACGTCCCGACCGGCGAGGTCAAGGCGCCGCCCTGCGCCGTGGCGCTGCGCACCTATAAGGTCGTGCTCGATGGCGATGACGTACTGGTCGATCTTGAGCGCGATGCGGCCGGCGAATTGGCATGAAATGGACTGGTTTCGCTACCCGTTAACACACATTATAAAGACACATTATTAGATATGAGATGACATCAGGATCCAGCGGCAGGCGAAAGCCGGAGGACAGATCATGTATGGCGGGCCCGGTGTGAAAACGAACAACAAGGATTTTCCGATTCCCGACACGATGAAAGCGTGGGTCCTCGGCAATCCCGGCGAGCTTAAGCTCACGCAAAAGCCGCTTCCGGTGCCCAACCGCGCCGAAGTTCTGGTGCGCATCGATGCGGTGGCGATCTGCGCCACTGATCTGGAAATCATCGATCATGGCTCACCAGCACTTATTCAAGGCGGCAAGCCGTTCAACAAGAATTTTACGCCGGGTCACGAATATATGGGCACCGTCGTCGCGCTCGGCCCTGGCGTCGACGAATATAAGATCGGCCAGCGCGTGACCGTCGAAATCCATGCCGGCTGCGGCCAATGCAAGCGCTGCCGCGAAGGCATGTACACCTCGTGCCACAACTACGGCCTCAACTACGGCGATGTCGATAAGGGTCATCGCGCCAACGGTTTCACCACCGACGGCGGCTTCTGCGAATATCAAGTCAACAATATCAACACGCTGGTCGCCATTCCCGACGCGATGTCGGACGAAGAGGCGACGCTGGTGGTGACCGCGGGCACGGCAATGTACGGGCTGACCGAGCTTGGTGGCCTGGTCGCCGGCGAGAGCGTGGTCGTCACCGGTCCCGGGCCGATCGGTCTTCTTGGCGTGGCGGTGGCGAAGGCCTTGGGCGCGCAACCCGTCATTCTCACCGGCACCCGCGACAATCGGCTTGCGATCGGGCGCGAACTCGGCGCCGATCACGTCATCAACGTGCGCAACGAAAACGCGGTCGAGGCGGTCAAGCGTCTCAATGGCGGCAAGGGCGTCGATTACGTGGTCGAATGCTCCGGCGCGCCGAATGCGGTGAACGAGGCCGTTTACATGGTCAATCGCGGCGGCAAAGTGTGCCTGGCGGCGTTCCCGCACGCCGAGACGCCGGTCGATGTCGCCCATATCGTGCGCAACAACATTTATCTTTACGGCATCCGCGGCGAGGGCAAGAGCGCGACCCATCGCGCCGAAGCCTTCATGTCGCAAAAGCGTTTCGACGCCACCAAGATCCACACCCACACTTTTGCGCTCGACGATCTGCCGACCGCGATCCGCTATGCCAAGGATCGCGTTGATGACGCCATCAAAGTGGTGGTGAAGGCGCGTGGTGTGGCTGCGCACCGGGTCGCGGCGGAGTAGGCTTCACACCTTCCTGATCCGAAACGTCAGCAGCTTTTTATCCTTGCGGCTGTCTTCGAGCGTATCGCCGGTCTGCCGCAAAAGATTTGGAATATCGATCCCTGAAAGCGGATCGGTACATTCGACGATCAAGATATCGCCCGGCTGTGATTGGCTAAGCGCTTTGCGGGTGCGCAGCGCCGGGAGCGGGCATTTGAGGCCGCGCAGATTGAGTGTCTTTTCCGTCATCGGTTGCGATTCGTAGAAGCGGGCGAAGGCCTTTATCATAGTTGCGATGACTGTGGATTCCACCATCCAGCGTATCGCACGGCTGACCCCGCTCGATGCGATACTTGCGTCGTTTCAATCGCGCGTCGCCGCGGTGATGCCGCGCCGCACTCCGCTTTTGCAAGCTTTGGGCGCGGTGCTTGCGGAAGACGTACAGCCGCTACAGTGCCCACCGCGCCCGATCGCTTTGCGCGACGGTTTTGCCGTTGCGGCGGCGGAGATCGCCGATGCCGGTCCCTATGCGCCGGTGCCGCTTGGCCTCACAGCGTGCCGTGTTGATGTCGGGAGGTGCGCTGCCGAGCGGGACCGATGCAGTCGTGCCGCTCGATGCCATTGCATTGCGCGGGGATCGTGCCGAGGCTGTTGCCCCGGTCGCTCCGGGTGACGGCATCTTGGCGCCCGGCGGCGACACGGTGCCGGCGACGCCGCTGCGCCGCGCCGGCGAGCGGCTGCGCGCGCTCGATCTCGCCGCCATGGCTGCAGCCGGTATCACCGAAGTCACAATCCGTGCGCCGCGGCTCGCGCTTGCCCGCGCCGCTGCGGCGACAACGCCGGTACTCAACGCGGTGCAGATGACGCTTTCCTGTTGTGCGGCGAAGGTGGGCTGCGCCGTGAGCGAGGCAAGCATGCTGGCCGAAGCCCTGAGCCAAGGTCAATGCGACGCCGTGATTGGCATCGGCGGCACCGGCAGCGGACGGCGCGATGACGCCGTGCAAGAACTGGCACGGCGTGGTCGCGTCGAGGCGCATGGCATTGCCATTTGCCCGGGTGAGACCGCGGCCGTGGGCTTTGTCGGCGATCGACCGGTGCTGCTCGTTCCGGGCCGGCTCGATGCCGCGCTTGCGGTTTGGCTCCTGATTGGACGGCAGCTTATGCCAAACTCGCCGCTGGCAGCATTGACGACATGCCGACGACGGCGTCGCTTCGGCGCAAGGTGACATCGACCATCGGGATGAACGAGCTAATCCCGGTGAACTGCAGCGGCGGGATGGCGGAGCCGCTCGGGTCCGGATATTTGTCCTTGACCGCGCTTAGCCGCAGCGACGGCTGGATCCTGGTTCCGGCCGAGAGCGAAGGCTTTGCCGCGGGCAGCCAAGTCGCCGTGAACCAATGGCCATGAATTTATTTTTGCCGCAGCAATGAACCAGGACGCCAAACCAACGCGCGCTGCGATCATTAATGCGATCCGCCGCGCGGCGCGGCAGGAGCAATTCCTTGAGGTCGTCTCGGCGGCGGGAAGCGCGCCGGCGCTTCGAAGCGCGGCTCGATCGCGCGCCGCTTGCCGGCGAATCTGTGTCGCTTGCGGCTGCGCTGTCGCGGGTCATCGCCGCTGACGTGATCGCTCCGATCGACGCGCCGCCGTTCGATCGGGCCAATGTCGACGGTTTTGCGCTGCGGGCGGCGGATACGCTCGGCGCTGGATCTGGCACACCGAAGCGGCTCACGCTCAATCGCGAGGTCATCGCCTGCGGCGTTGCACCAGTTCTTGAAGTAGCCGCCGGCACCGCAACGGCGATTGCGACCGGCGGCGTCATTCCACGTGGCGCCGACGCCGTGATCATGATCGAACACACCGAGCTGATCGAGGACGGTGCCGCGCCAGCGATCGGTGTCCACCGCGCCGTCACCAGCGGTCAGTTCATCTCTTTCGCCGGATTGGATATTGCGCGCGGCGAGATTTTGCTGCGCCGAGGCAGCCAGATCGGCTCGCGCGAGATTGGCATGCTCGCGGCCTGCGGCTTGAGCTGCGTCGAAGTGGTGCGGCGGCCGCGCGTCGCCGTGCTTTCGACCGGCGACGAACTGGGTCAACCCGGCGAGCCGCTTCGGCCGGGCGGCGTCTACGACAGCAATGGCGCGATCATCGCCGCGGCCGTTGTGGAATCCAGCGGCGAGGCGGT
>JBKPIZ010000002.1:0-6005 GCA_046730495.1 Pseudomonadota bacterium | reverse complement strand
GTGCTGGTCTATGCCGGACCGAATTATGGTCTTCGTCTCAGTGTTTCGGCGATCGTTGCGCTGATCATGGTGGTCGGGGGCCGGGTGACGCCGAGCTTCACCAGTAATTGGCTGACACGCCAGGGCAGCCAAACGCGACCTGCCCCGCTCGGCCGCTTCGATATTGGCTCAATCGCGCTCGCGGCCATCGCCCTCATCGCCTGGATCGCAGCGCCCGATTGGTATGGCACGGCGGCATTGCTCTTTGTCATGGCGATCGCACAGGCGGCGAGGCTTTCGCGCTGGACAGGGGCGCGTACTTGGCGTGAGCCGATCCTATTCGTTCTGCATCTTGCCTATGCGTTTGTACCGCTCGGCGCGTTGGTGTTGTCGGTCTCGATTCTGTGGCCTCGCATTATGTCGACAAGCGGCGCGCTACACGCCTGGACGACCGGCGCAATGGGCCTAATGACACTTGCGATAATGACGCGGGCGACTCTTGGTCATACCGGTCGCGACGTCACTTCCACGCCGACAACACTCGCGATCTATGGCGCTATGCTGGTGGCGGCATTGGCGCGGATCGCAGCGCCGTTGCTGCCCGCATTCTATTATCAGATGCTGTTATCCGCCGGCGTCGCCTGGTTCTCGGCCTTCGCTGTTTTTGTCCTAACCTACGGGCCGATGCTGGTGGGGGCGAAGCGGACGACTTAAGGTCTTCTTCTGGCACCAACTGGACACGTCATTGAGACGGCTGCGTTTGCAGCCATGGACGCAGGCTATGGACGCCAGCCATGGACGCCAGCCATGGGCGCGCTGCGAAGCGAATTACTGCGCGGTCGTGGTGCGATCGGTAGTCTTGCCCGAGGACGGTTTGTGCTGCGCCGGTTTGGCCTTGACGCCGTCCTTCTTCGTTTCTTTCTTGGCCTCCGGCTTGCCCTCGATTTGCTTGGCCTCGGCGGTTTTGGCTGCGCCCTTGTGTTTGCCTTTCTTTTTGCTGGGCTCGTATTCAGGCAGAGCGGCAAGCGCGGCGATCTGCTCGGCGGTGCGCGTCGGCCCGGTATAGACAACGACCGGCGTGACCGGCCCCGGCTCACTCAGCAAGTTCTTTGGCACCGGCGCGCGCAGTGCGGTGACGAGATTGGGCCTTTGCGAATTTGTGTCCGCGCCGGCGCTCTCACTGCCGTCGCCGGCGTCCGGGTCGGCGCTATCCGCCATGGCCGCTTCGAGCGCGTGCCGCTTGCGATGCGGGCCGCACATGTCGTCCTTCAGGTCGGGCGGCGCGGCTCCGATCGGCGTGAGCGCATTGACGTTGCCGAAAGCCGGCAACAGCCAGGCCAGCGGGCTGCGTGTAAAACCGCTTTCCAACAGTTCGGCCGCCTTCTGCGCCCGCGCCGCCGATGTCGGCGCGCCGAGCACGACCGCGATGAGCTGCCGGTTGTCGCGCGTGGCGGTGGCGACAAGATTGAAGCCCGAGGAACAGATAAAGCCGGTCTTCATGCCGTCGGCGCCGACATAGCGGCCGAGCAGCGGATTGTAATTTCGTACTACGCGCCGGCCGTATTTGATCGCTGGGACGTGCCAATAGGAATTGTATTGCGGAAATTCGCGAATAAGCGCCCGGGCGAGGATGGCAAGGTCGCGGGCGGAGACGATCTGGCCATCGTCGGGCAGGCCGTTGGGATTGACGAAGTTCGACTCGGTCATGCCAAGGCGATGCGCGGTCTCGGTCATCTGCGCCGCGAAGCCCTCGACCGAGCCGCCGACGCCTTCGGCGAGCACCACCGCCATGTCGTTGGCGGACTTCACCATCATCATCTTGATGGCATTGTCGACCGTCACCTGCGTGCCGACCGGAAAGCCCATCTTGGTCGGCGACTGGCCGTTGGCGTTCGCCGAGACCGTGAACAAAGTATCGGGAGTGATGCGCTGATCGCGAATCGCGCTCAGCGTCATGTAGAGCGTCATCAGCTTGGTCGTCGAAGCCGGATACCAAGGATAAGTCGCGTTATCGGCGCGAATCACTTTGCCGCTATCGGCATCGACCAGGATGAGCGCCATCGCGCCGGCGGCGCGCATCGGCAGCACGGTTACGAGCGCGGCGGCGCCCAGTGCCAGCGCCATGAGGAAAAATCCGAGCGGCCGCCTTCGAGACATACCGTTTATATGCACGTGCTGCGGTCCATCCGCTTGGTCGGGGCTATTCGTAAATTTGTAAGCCCGCGATGAATTCGAGTTCACGAAGCGTGGGTGCGTCATTATCTAACGCAAGCCGGCTCGAAGGCAAAGTCGAATGGCGCTATGCTTAAAGCCGGTTCCGACGTGACCTATCGGATGAAACGATCCTAAAACCTGGAAAAAGCGACCAAAATTCGGCAAGCCGCGAGAAATTTGAAAATGGAGACAAAATGACCGCGTGCATCGTGGGTTGGGCGCATAGCCCATTTGGCAAACTCGGCGGCGAGACCGTTGAGAGCCTGATCGTACGCGTTGCCGGGGATGCGCTCGCCGATGCCGCGATTGCCGCCAAGGACGTCGATGAAATCGTGCTGGGTCACTTCAATGCCGGCTTCTCGGCGCAGGACTTCACCGCGTCTTTGGTGCTGCAAGCCTCACCTGATCTGCGCTTTAAACGCGCCACCCGAGTGGAAACTGCCTGCGCCACCGGCTCGGCGGCCGTGCATCAGGGGCTCAAGACGATCGCCGCCGGCTCGGCGCGCATCGTGCTCGTGGTCGGCGTCGAGCAAATGACCGCGACGCCGCCGGAAGAGATCGGACGCAATCTGCTCAAAGCCTCCTATGTGCGCGAGGAAGCCGAGATCGATGCCGGCTTTGCCGGCATCTTCGGCAAGATCGCCGCGCTCTACTTCCAGCGCTGGGGCGACCAATCCGATGCGCTCGCGCGCATTGCTGCCAAGAATCACAAAAACGGTGTCGGCAATCCTTACGCGCAAATCCGCAAGGATCTCGGCTACGATTTCTGCCGCGCCGAGAGCGAGAAGAATCCGCTGGTCGCCGGACCGCTCAAGCGCACCGATTGTTCGCTTGTCTCCGATGGCGCCGCGGCGCTGGTGCTGGCCGACGTCGAAACTGCGCTCAAGCTCGGCAAGGCGATCGTCTTCCGCGGCGCGGCACACGTGCAGGATTTCCTGCCGATGTCGCGGCGCGACGTGCTCAAGTTCGAAGGCTGCACGGTGGCCTGGCAACGCGCATTGGCGCAAGCCGGGATCGCGCTTTCGGAGTTGTCCTTCGCCGAGGTGCACGACTGCTTCACCATCGCCGAGTTGATCGAATACGAAGCCATGGGGCTGGCAGGCGAAGGGCAGGGCGCTCGTGTCATCGCCGAGGGCATCGTCAACAAAGACGGTGCGCTGCCGATCAATCCGTCCGGCGGGCTCAAAGCCAAGGGCCATCCGATCGGCGCCACCGGCGTGTCGATGCACGCGCTCGCGTCCATGCAGCTCACCGGCACCGCCGGCGGCATGCAGGTGAAAGACGCCAGACTCGGCGGCGTCTTCAACATGGGCGGCACGGCGGTCGCCAATTACGTCAGCATCTTGGAACGGCTGCGTTAGGTGCCAGACACTGCAAAGCGCAGATTATTTGATCGCGAACGGAACGCGACCATTACAAAATGGATTTTAAATCCTAAGCAGTCCGTCGACTTGGTCGAGGAGGCGCTTATGGCGGATATCCTACAATTCCGACCGCGCTTGAATGTGTTCGCTCCCGAGCTGACGTCAGCGATGGGCGACGCCTATGATAAGGCGATCGCCACCCTTTCGAATAACGAGTCTGAATTGATAGTGCGTGAGCTTGTGGCCAAGCGGATCGTCAGATTGGCAAGGCGCGGCGAGCGCGATCCGGAGTATCTCTGCAGCTCGGCTTTGTCGGGATTTCGGAAACCTCGCACCGCGGCATAGAAACGATCCGCACTATCCGCATGAATCGTCGCCTATGACAAGGCAATCGCTCCCCGCAAAAGAAAAGCCCGAGCGTGTGCTCGGGCTTTTTAGTTACCGAAGGTGATTTTTAGTAGTCCTTGTGGATTATGACCTTCTTGTCTCGCGGTTCTTCTTTCTTTTTGATGATCACCTTCGCGCGATCGTTGTCAAAATCGCGATGTTTTTTGATGATGGTCGTGTCCTCCGCCTTCGCCGGTATTGACACCGGCACGCTCAGGGCGAAAATCGCCGCTATCACCAACGCTAAAATCCGCATCGTCATTCTCCTTTTTTAGAAACGCGGTTCAATATCCGTTCAGAATCCATGGCGCGACCAAGTCAGGATCCGCCGCGGGAACTAAGAGAAAATTCTGAAGCACCTCGCTGCTATTGTTTTAGCGCCATCCGATAACGCCTTGGCGCCGGTCGCGTTCCAGACTTTTGCATTCGCGGGTGCAGCACACCAATCGCGGAACCGCCAAAAGCCAAAATATCCGCATGCGCTTTTCGCTGTTCCTCAATCGAGGTATTTGCCGGGCTTGGTCTCGGTCAGCGCCGACCACAGCAGCAGGGGCGCCCATGCGGCCACGGCAGCAAGAATGACAAAGCCGTACAGACGGCCAACCTGCTCAAACAGAAAACCGCTCGCGCCAGTGCTAATCGCCGCGGCAATTGCGATGACAGTGCCGATGAAGCCTTGCACCAGGTTGAAGCGGCCGGTGCCGGTCGTCATGTCGGTGATCATCAACACAGTGAGCACGGTGACGGCGGCGGCGCTGATCCCGCCGAGGCATTGGCCGATGAGGAGAACCGGGTAGCTTGTATCGACGGCGAATAACAATCCGCGCAACACCTCGATGCCGAAGCCGATCAACAACAGCGGCTTGCGGCCGAATTTCTCGGAATAGTATCCAACCCACGGCGACAAAGCCGCGGCAATGATCTGTGGCGTGACGATGAGGCCTGCCATCAACAGCGTTGCGGACTGATTTTTGTCCAGCGCCAGATCCTGGCTGATCACCGGAAGCATCGAGGCATCGGCAAGCTGGAACAGGAAAATGCAGCCGGCAAAAACGTAAAGCCGCAGATGTTTTGTCAGTTCGAAAATGCGCTGTAAATTCGTCGCGCTATGGCCAATGCCCGCATTGCGCGCGCGCGCATAGTCGATCTCGTCGCTGCGGATGAAGCTCAGCGCGATCAGCGCCGGGATGCACAGAGCCGCCGCCCCAAGGAATATGGCGCTCTTGGCAATGTACTGGCCGGCGGCGCCCATGGCGCCGGCAGTGAGCGCATTGCCGGCTGCATCGAAGGCGTTGTTGCGGCCGGTTCGCGCCGACATGGCGCCGCGTCCGACCAGGCCGAGGCTGATCGCGGCGATTGCCGGTGTCACGATGCCGCCGGTCACGCCGTGCAAAATTTCGGCGACGAAAACCAGGACGAATGTCGGCGCGAAGGTCAAAATGAGCGCGGACGCCGCAATCATTACAATGCCGGTCGCCGCAATACCCCGTTTCCACGGTACCCAGTCGACGATCGCTCCGCCGGGCAGATGCGCAATCAAGCCGGCGACGGTCCCGGCGGACAGAGCGAGCCCGACCTGGCCTTTGTCCCAGCCCAGATCCGCCAAATAAAAGGCGACAAAAGCGCCAAACCCGGTCTGAATATCGGCGAGAAAGAAATTCAGCCAATCGAGGCTGTGGCGGCTCTGCTTGGAGATCGGCCCGCGCAGCACTTTGCGGGCGTTGAGGAAGTGGCCAATCCCGGTCAGAATCGAATGCCCGGCCGATTTGAGGCTCCGACCAATCGATTCCTCCAAAGCGGCCAAGGCGTGCGCCATTGCGTAACAAGAAGCCGCCCAGCGCGTCGGCGTTCCCGGAATGCGGCGCAATCAATTCTGCCCAGACATCACGTCGCATGGCCGCCGCTGAGACGGCGATCAGGCCTCGGCAACCAGCGCTGGCGAATGAATAACGCGCCGCCGGCAAATGCCCCAGGCGGCGCGCGCTATCCCAGATATGGCAAGGAGTCCCGACCGGTCGACCGGATGCGGGACTCCATGGCCGGGCATGTCATGACAGGTTA
>JBKPIZ010000001.1:0-4036 GCA_046730495.1 Pseudomonadota bacterium | reverse complement strand
GGTCGAGGCGGAATCGGAATTGGTCGCCGGCTACATGGTCGAATACGGCTCGACGCCTTACATGATGTTCATGCTCGGCGAATATGTTGCGGTCTGCACCATGTGCGCCATGTGCACGATTCTGTTTTTCGGCGGCTGGCTGCCGCCGTTTCCGGTCGCACCATTCACCTGGGTGCCCGGCATCGTCTGGTTTGTGCTCAAGGCCGGCTTTGTGTTCTTCATGTTCGCGATGGTGAAAGCATTTGTCCCGCGCTATCGCTACGATCAGTTGATGCGGCTCGGTTGGAAGGTTTTTTTGCCGATCTCGCTGGCGATGGTCGCGATTGTCGCCGGGGTATTGCAGGTCGCCGGATGGGCGCCGAAATGAACACAGGAGGACGGCATGGAATTTTCGCTGCCGGCCTGGCTCGGCGCGCTCGCCGGAATGATCGTGGCAGCCGCAATTTACGTTCCGGGAATCCGGATTGTGGAGCGGCACCTGCGGGGCTCGAGCGATGCCAAAACGCCCGAGCAGCGCGGCGCATTCGAGGACAGGCTCTCGGCTTTGCGGCGCGTGATTTTGGCCTTCGACGTCGCAATTCTGGCGGCAGCAGGCTATTGGATCGGCAACATGTTTAGCGGCGCGAGGGGTTGATATGAGATTGGACCAGGCCGCGCGCTCGATATTCCTCGCCGAATTCTGGCAAGCCATCGTGCTGTCGATGCGCTACTTCTTCAAGCCGAAGGCGACGATCAATTATCCGTTCGAGAAGAATCCGATTTCGCCGCGTTTCCGCGGCGAACACGTGCTGCGGCGCTATCCGAACGGCGAAGAGCGCTGCATCGCCTGCAAGCTATGCGAGGCGATTTGCCCGGCGCAGGCGATCACCATCGAAGCCGGACCACGGCGTAACGACGGCACGCGGCGCGCCACCCGCTACGACATCGACATGGTCAAGTGCATCTATTGCGGCATGTGCCAGGAGGCCTGCCCGGTCGATGCCATCGTCGAGGGTCCGAACTTCGAATTCGCGACCGAGACCCGCGAAGAGCTGTATTACGACAAAGAACGCCTGCTCGCGAACGGCGATCGCTGGGAGCGCGAGATTGCCAAGAGCCTAGCGCTCGACGCGCCGTATCGGTGAGATCCATCTCCCAATGATCCTTCAGGCCATTTTCTTTTATTTGTTTGGCGGCATCACGGTTGCCTCGGCCGTCATGGTCATCGCCGCGCGCAATCCGGTGCACTCGGTGCTGTTTCTTATCCTTGCTTTCGTCAATGCCGCCGGATTGTTCATGCTGATGGGCGCCGAGTTTTTGGCGATGATCCTCATTGTCGTCTATGTCGGTGCGGTCGCCGTGTTGTTTCTGTTCGTCGTGATGATGCTCGACGTCGACTTCGCTGCGTTACGGCGCGGCGTACTGTCCTATTTGCCGATCGGGGGGCTCATCGGCGCAGTGCTCTTGGTCGAGCTTCTCATCATTGTCGGCGCCTGGGCGATCGGGCCGGAAGTCACCAAAGCGATCACCGCGCCGATACCGCCGCCGAACGAAATTCCCAATACGCAGGCGCTCGGCCTCGTTCTGTACACGCAATACATTTACTTCTTCCAAGCCGCCGGCGTCATTTTGCTCGTCGCCATGATCGGCGCCATCGTGCTCACGCTACAGCACAAGCCGAACGTGCGACGGCAAATGATCGCCGAGCAGGTAGCGCGCCATAAAGCCAGCGCGATCGAGATCGTTAAAGTGAAATCGGGGCAGGGGCTGCCATGATCATCGGGCTCGGCCACTATCTCTCGGTTGCGGCGATCGTGTTCACGCTTGGCGTTCTCGGAATCTTTCTCAACCGCAAGAACGTCATTATCATCCTGATGTCGATCGAGCTGATCCTGCTTTCAGTCAATATCAACCTGGTCGCGTTCTCGACTTTCCTCGGCGACATCGTGGGCCAGGTCTACGCGCTGATTGTGCTCACGGTCGCAGCTGCTGAAGCGGCCATCGGCTTGGCCATCCTTGTCGCCTATTTCCGCAACCGCGGCTCGATCGCGGTCGAAGACGTCGATTTGTTGAAGGGTTAAGGGCGGTAGGGGCCAACCGGCATGTACCAAGCCATCGTTCTGTTGCCGCTCTTAGGCGCGGTCATCGCCGGCATCGTCTGCCTGGTCGGCGCGCGCAACCGTTTTCCGGGCGAGGATCCGCCGGCCAATGATCATGCCGCTCCCCTGGCAATCGAGGATCATCCGCGCGCCGCGCCGGCGCCGCACGGCGGACACGCCGCCTTCTCGGACACTGACGTTGAAGCGCCCGAGCACACGCCGTCGGCCGCCGGCTCGTTGCTCGCGGAGCTCACCACATCAACCTTTCTGGTGATCGCCTGCGTGCTGTCCTGGTTCGCTTTGTTCGATGTCGGCATTGCCGGCCACGAAGCGCGCATTGCGATGTTTTCGTTTATCTCCTTCGCCGATCTTCATTCCGAGTGGATGCTGCGCATCGACTCGTTGACAGCGGTGATGCTGGTCGTGGTGACGACCATTTCCTCCCTCGTGCACATCTATTCGATCGGCTACATGGAAGAGGACCCGTACAAGCCGCGGTTCTTTTCCTATCTGTCGTTTTTTACCTTCGCCATGCTGACGCTGGTGACGGCGGACAATCTCGTCCAGCTCTTCTTCGGCTGGGAAGGCGTGGGTCTCGCGAGCTATCTGTTGATCGGTTTCTGGTATCACAAGCCGGAAGCCAACGCGGCCGCGATCAAAGCCTTCATTGTCAATCGCGTCGGCGATTTCGGTTTTTCGCTCGGCATTTTCGCCGTGTTCTATCTCGTCGGCGCGGTCGACTTCGACACCATCTTCGCTCAGGCGCCGGCGCTCGTCGGCAAGAGCTTTCATTTCCTCAGCTGGAATGTCGACGCGCTTACGGCTGTGTGTTTGCTCTTGTTCATGGGAGCGATGGGCAAGTCGGCGCAGTTCTTGCTCCATACCTGGCTGCCCGACGCGATGGAGGGACCGACCCCAGTCTCAGCGCTCATTCACGCCGCCACGATGGTGACGGCCGGCGTCTTCATGGTGGCGCGGTTGTCGCCGCTGTTCTCATTGTCGCCGGGCGCTTCCGGCTTTGTGACCTTCATCGGTGCGACCACGGCGATGTTCGCCGCAACCGTCGGCTTGGTGCAGAACGACATCAAGCGCATCGTTGCCTATTCGACCTGTTCGCAGCTCGGCTACATGTTCGTCGCCATGGGTGTCGGCGCTTATTCGGTCGGCATGTTCCATCTGTTCACCCATGCCTTTTTCAAGGCGCTGCTGTTTCTCGGTTCCGGCTCGGTGATCATCGCCATGCATCACGAGCAGGACACGCGCAACATGGGCGGGCTCTGGCGCAAGCTGCCATTCACCTATGCGACCATGGTGATCGGCACGCTGGCGTTAACCGGCTTCCCGTTCACTGCCGGGTATTTCTCCAAGGACGCCATCATCGAGTCCGCGCTGGTCAGCGAGGGTCCGATGGCGAGCTACGGTTTTATAATGACGCTCCTCGCCGCCGCGCTGACCGCGTTTTATTCCTGGCGGCTTATCTTCAAGACCTTCCATGGCGAGCCGCATGATCGCGAGCACTACGAGGCCGCGCATGAGACGGCGAAAACCATGCTCGTGCCGCTCGGTCTTCTGGCCTTCGGCTCGATTGCGGCCGGCTATCCCGCGGTCTCCTTTTTCACCGGCCATGGCGCCAGCGCATTCTTCCGCCAGGCGCTGACCCTCGGACCGGCTGAGAAACTGTTCGAGAGCGCCGAAAATCTGCCGCTCCTTCTGTCACTCTCGCCGACGGTGATGATGATCGGCGGATTTCTGGTGGCCTATCAGTTCTACATCCGCCGGCCCGATATCCCCGAAGCTTTGGCGCGCGACCAGAATCTGCTGTACCGGTTCTTGCTCAACAAATGGTACTTCGACGAGATCTACGACTTCCTGTTGGTGCGGCCGGCGCTATGGCTCGGCCGGCTGTTCTGGAAGGGCGGCGACGGTTTCATCATCGACGGTTTCGGACCTGACGGCGT